>JAEDEN010000028.1 GCA_016293265.1 Oscillospiraceae bacterium
GCCTTCGCCGTCCGTTTCCGCTTGCTTTTGATTACAGATTTTTCTTCAGGACCTCCGCAAAGGACTCAAAGCCCATAAGGCCCACCTTGCGGTCGAACTCCTTGCCGTTTTTCAAAAACACCACCGTGGGGATGCTCATCACGCCGAAGCGGCGGGCAAGCTCCGGCTCGGCGTCCACGTCCACCTTGGCCACCAGGACCTTTTCGCCGAATTCCTCTCCCAGCTTTTCCACAACAGGGGCCAGCATCCGGCAGGGGCCGCACCAGGTAGCCCAGAAATCCACCACCGCCAGGGGGGCGGCATCCACAGCGGCGTCAAACTCCGCGGTATTCAAATGCTTTACAGACATCTTCCATGTCTCCTTTCCGTATTTCTATGGTATGGATAGTATATCACACTTTGGCAAAAGGCATAGCTGTTTTTGCAACACTTCTCCCGGATGGGGCTCCATTTTTTAAGTCCCGGTTGCTTTTCCGCCGGCGGTTTGGTACACTGGGGCCGAGAGATCAATCTACGAAAAGAGGTCGTTTTTGATGATTAAAATAGCACCATCCATTCTCTCCGCCGACTTTGCAAACCTGGAGCGGGACATTGGCCGCATTTCCACCGCCGATTATGTCCACGTGGACGTGATGGACGGCCTGTTCGTGCCCAACATCACCATCGGCATCCCCGTGGTAAAGGCCATCCGCCCCACCACCCAGCTTCCCCTGGACGTGCATCTGATGATCGTCCGCCCGCTGCGGTATGTGGAAGCCTTCTGCGATGCGGGAGCGGACCTGATCACCATCCACGTGGAGTCCGATACGGAGGAAAACCTCCATGCCGCCATCGACAAAATCCATGCCAAGGGCAAGAAGGCCGGCATCGTCCTCAAGCCCGCCACCCCCGCCGAGGCTGTGCTGCCCTTCCTGGAAAAAGTGGAGCTGATCCTGGTGATGACGGTGGAACCGGGCTTCGGAGGCCAATCCTTCATGGCGGACCAGATGCCCAAGGTATCCGCCATCCGGGCCCTCATCGACCAGCACAACCCCGGCTGCGAGCTGGAGGTGGACGGCGGCGTGGCCCCCGACACCTGCCGGGCCTGCATCGAGGCGGGCGCCAACGTATTGGTAGCCGGCAGCGCCGTTTATAAGGCGGCGGACATCCCCGGGCGCATCGCCCAGCTCCGGGGCTGAGAGGGGAGCGGCCCATGGAATACTTTCCCGCGCCCCTTGAAAAACTGGTGGAGCAGTTTGCCCGCCTCCCCGGTATCGGCGGCAAATCCGCCCAGCGCCTGGCCTTCCATGTGCTGGGACTTCCCATGGAAGAGGCGGAGGAATTTGCAAACGCCATCCTGGATGCAAAACGGAACGTCACCTGCTGCCCGGTGTGCCAGAACTTCACCGCCGGGGGGCTGTGCCCGGTGTGCGCCTCCCCCAAGCGGGACAGCAAAACCATCTGCGTGGTGGCAAACCCCCGGGACGTAGCTGCCATCGAGCGCAGCCGGGAGTATAACGGCCGCTACCACGTCCTTCACGGCGTGATCTCCCCCATGAACCACGTGGGGCCCGACGACATTGCCATCCGCCCCCTTTTGGACCGAGTAGCCAAGGAGGATGTGGAGGAGGTCATCATGGCCACCAACCCGGACACCGAGGGCGAGGCCACCGCCATGTATATCGCCCGGCTGCTGAAGCCTTTTCAGGTCCGTGTCACCCGACTTGCCTACGGCATCCCCGTGGGCGGGCACCTGGAGTTTGCCGACGATGCAACACTGATGCGGGCGCTGGAGGGAAGACAGGAGCTGTGAGAAACCGCTTTTGTCCCGCCATATTCAGACAAGGAAACCGCAGGCCGTCATGAGCGGCCTGCGGTTTTGATACGACTCACAGGGCCTGCTGTCTGCGCCGCCAGCCCGCTGTTACGGTGTGCTGTCAAAATATGCCCGTTCCCAGGAATATCCGCCCCGTGCCTCCAGCTCATCTCGGCTGAGCAGAAAGTGGCCGTTCATGCCGCCCCGGTCAGCGGTGGGATCGCAGTAGTAGCCCTGGCCCTCCAGCACCACATAATTCCACATATGGTGTTCGCCCTTGGAGATGCCAGAGACGGTGTAATTCTCGATGCCCGCCATATCCAAAAGCGTCTCCAGCGCCTGGGCATACCCGCCGCAGATGGCAAGGCCGTCCCGCAGGGCGCCCAGGGCCACGGTGGATTCATAGGGCATATTCTCCCGGTCGGAGTAGTAGCGGAAATCATACCCCACGCTGCTTACAAGATAATGGTAGAGGGCCTGGGCCTTCTCCCGGTCGGTCATATCCTCCGTGACCACCTGCGCCAGGACCTCTCCCCCCAGCCGGAAGCTCTCATTGATGGCTTCGCTGCATTCCTCCAGGGTCCTGCCCACCGGCGGCGTGGCAACGATCTGCGTTCCGTCCCGGCTGAGGGTATATTTGATCCAGCCGTAACCCGCCTGGGAGAGGGCGGCCTGGATGTCATCCACCTCCAGGGTAGGGTCGGTAATAGCCACATCCAGACTCTCCGTACCGCCGTTCATACTCTGGGCCATGACCCTTGCGTCATGGAGGGAGCCCACCGTATGGCTGCCTGCGGGCAATCCCCCGTCATAGGCTCCCGTCTTGTAGGGCATATACCGGAAGGTGCACTCCGCCGTGTCCCCGGATACCGACGCCTCCAGATCATATGTGTATTTCAGCTCCGGGTATTCCTTTAAAACGGCGTAATAGATATTTTTCAAGTCGTTTTCCGGGCCGAATTGCCAGGTCATGCCGGATACGTCCAGCCGTACCTGCTCCTCCAGCGCCGTCATGGCCGATGCGAAGCGGAGGAAAACGCCCTCTCTGTCCAGCGGCTCCTCCGGGACGCCTTCCTCCGTATCCGGAGGAGCTTCGGGAGCTTCCCCGTCCTTCGGCCCCTCCTCCCGGTCCGGCACTTCCACGGTGTCAGAAGAGGCGGCCCCTCCGTCAGGGGACTGGGCGGGGAGTTCCGCCTCCTTTGCCGGCACCTCTCCATCCTTGGGCGGGACGGGGTCCGGCGCGCCCCCGCAGGCACTGAGAAAAAGAAGCACAAGGGCAATCAGACAGGGTATCAATTGTTTTTTCATATGCGATTCCTCCCCGCTTCATAAACAGACCATTGAGTCTGTTTTGTATCATAGCACAGGCCGGCCACCCAGTCAATCAAAGTGGACTTCCGGGAAAGAATTTGATATACTGGCTGATGGAAGGGGAGAACGCTATGAAGCAGGAAGAAAAAAACAAAAAGAGCAGAGAGCATATTTTGTCCCATGCCTTTGCGGAATTTGCCGCCCAGGGATATTTGGGGGCCTCCGTCAACGCCATCTGCGCCGGGGGACAGATCTCCAAGGGGCTTTTATACCATTATTATGCGGATAAGGACACGCTGTACCTATGCTGCGTGGACCGGTGCTTCCGGGAACTTACGGCCTGGCTTTCCAGCCATCTGGAGGTGGAAACGGTGACGCCGGACCAGTATTTTGACGTCCGGCTTGCCTTCTTCCGGGAAAACCCCCTCCACCAGCGCCTGTTCTGCGACACAGTGGTGAACCCGCAGCCCCATCTGAGGGAGCAGCTCCACGCCTGCCGGGCTTCCTTTGACGCCCTGAACGAGACTATGCTCACCGCCATTTTGGAAAAGGAGACCCTGGCGGAGGGCGTGAGCAAACAGGACGCCATCTGGGAACTGCGCTTATTTGAGGATTTTGTCAATACCTGTTTGAAAAACGCAGGGCAGGAAACCCTTCAGATGGAAGAGCACAACCGGCTGTGCCGCCAGGCCCTTCACACCATGCTCTACGGGCTGATCGCCCACTGACCCGCCGCCCCACCCTTTCTTCCGTTCTTTGAAAAGGACGGATTCCATTTCCGAGGGCGCTGTGTATAGGTAACCGCTCCCGTCCCGGGCCTTCCGGGGCAGGAGCGGTTGTTTATTATCCATAGGTAGTTTCCTTTTGAATTTCCCCGGCGCAAAGCAAACGCGGAGGGCAACTATGCGGATTGTCCGGCCCGGCCGCGCTGCGCCCACCGGCGCCGCCGCGCTCCGTTTCGACTGCCCGGATGGCGCCCAGAGCATGGAAATGCTCAAAAAGATCCAGGTGGAGAGTGTGGAGAAGGCCCTGGAGGCATATACCGGCCTCACGCCGGAGCATCCCCTCTTCGGCCGAATTCTGGACGTCTGCCGCACGCTGGCTGTTGCGGCGAAGAACTGAACCGGCTCCTTTTCCGGGACGCACAGCATCTGAAGCTCATCTCTGCGTCTCCCGGCAATCCAAATCCCGTAAAGAGGCTCCATCCGGTATGGATGGAGCCTCTTTGTCTGTGTCTGTCTCAGGATCTGTCTCAGGGGGCCGAGAGACTGCTGTCCCGGGCCTTGCACGCGGCCGCCCACATGGGCATACATGTAAAAATAAACAGTCACCGTAAAACCGGTGACTGTCCGATCAACTGAAATGGATCGTTGACCTGTTATAATCCATAATGAATCACAAATTTATCCTGCTGTTTTGCCTCCATGAGCAGTTCTCTAAGCGGAGCAAGCTCTTCCGTATCGCCCATGGCGCCTATCATACCGTCCATCGCCTCAGGAGGAATCAACGTAACGCCGCAATAAGCAAGTCCCTTTCCTGTTCTATCTACGGTATGCCAATACATTTCTGTGTCAAGCTTCCGGTTCATCGGTTCAATCAAGTCATCATCCACCGAAATACAACCGTATTTCTCCGGTGCATATACATCATAACGGACCCCCGGCTTCGGCGTTTCCTGCAGAATTCCAAACTCATGCTTCGCCATGATATACATCCTCTTCCCGGATTCCAATGAATCCATCCTATTTTGCCATGCGGTCAAACCGCTCTCAATGGAGGTTCCAACCGACGGAGTCAGTTCCGGCAGTACTTATCTGAAAAGGGGAACAATGGATTTTCAGGACAGGCCGCAGGGCGGCAGCCTCTCCCATAAGATCCGATTCTATTTCTCCCAGAAGAACAGGCGTTTCCGCCGAAACAGGTAATAGAGCATACCCGCCACGTCCGCCAGGAACCAGCCGATGGGCACAGACCACCAGATCCCCACCACGCCGACAGCCGGTATGGAGGAAAGGGCGTAAGCAAGGGCCACACGGGTAGCCAGAGAGATCACCGTGAGCACCACGGACATCCCCGGCCGCCCCAGCGCCCGATACAGGCCGTACAGCAGGAACAGACACCCGATCCCGCAGTAAAAGGCCCCCTCGATCCGCAGATAGCGGACCCCTTCCGAAATGATCTCCATTTCTCCCGCTTCCACAAACAGCCCCATGAGAGGGCGGGCAAAGATCCACACCGCCGTGGAGATCACAATGCAAAAGAGCAGTGCCGCCCGCACCGCGCCCTTCAGTCCGGTGAGAATGCGCTCCTCTTGCTTTGCACCGTAATTCTGTGCGATAAAGGTGGAAAAAGCGTTGCCGAAATCCTGGACCGGCATATAGGCAAGGGCGTCGATCTTCACCGCCGCCGCAAAGGCCGCCATAACAGTGGGGCCGAAGCTGTTGACCAGTCCCTGTACCATGAGGATGCCCAGATTCATGACAGACTGCTGCACACAGGTCAGGATGGAAAAGCCGGCAATCTCCCGGACGCGGCTCCAGCGGACGCGGAAGCGGCCCTGTGTGGGGCAAAGCCAGGGATACCTCATCAGCGTGTAGGCCCCAATTCCCAGCCCGGAAACATATTGGGCGGTAACTGTCGCCTCAGCCGCCCCAGCGACGCCCCGTTCCAGTCCCAGTACGAACCACAGGTCCAGTGCGATATTCAAGACTGCGGAGATCGCCAGAAATACCAGCGGCACAACGGAATTCCCCACCGCCCGCAGGAATGAGGCAAAATAATTGTACAGAAAGGTGGCGGCAATTCCGCAGAAGATAACGGCCAGGTATTCCCGCATCATGCCCCACACCTCTTCCGGCACCCGCAGAAAGGCCCTGAGCCAATCCAGGCAGGCAAAGGCGGTTCCGTTGAGCAGCAGCGCCAGCACAGCAATCAGCGCAAAGGAAGCGTAGACGCCTTCCCGCAGGCCCTTTTCATCCCGCTGGCCAAAGCGAATGGAAAACACCGCCCCGCTGCCCATGCACAGCCCCAGTAGGATGGAAGTCAAAAAGGTCATCAGGGAAAAGGAGGAGCCAACGGCGGCCAAGGCGTTTTTGCCAAGGTACTGGCCGACGATCAGGGTGTCCGCCACATTATAGCACTGCTGCAGCAGGTCCCCCAGAATCATGGGGACGGCAAAGCACAGCATCGAACCCATGACCGCCCCCTTGGTCAAATCTCTGTTCATCTTCCATCCTTCTAACCGAAAGTTTTCTCTTACGTTTTGAAACTATTATATCCTTGTGTCCGCCGTTCGTCAATCTTATATTTACAAAATGCACAGCAGCTTTTATAATGATGGAAAACGTTCGCAGTGATACAAAAAGAGGTGACCACACGATGTTTCTTGAGGGATTGGACAGGCTGGATCAGGAGATCATTCGGCTTTTGATTGAAAACGCCCGGATCTCCTACTCCGACATCGGCCAAAAGATCGGCATCTCCCGGGTTGCGGTCAAGGCGCGCATTCAGGCGCTGGAGAAGCGGGGCGTCATTGAAGAGTACACCACCATCATCAATCCGCAGAAGATCAGCGGTGCCGTGTCCTGCTATTTTGAAATCGAGACTTCGCCGGATACCCTGGCCCAGGTGGCGGAGATCCTTCGCCGGAATGAGACCATCACTCAGGTCTACCGTGTAACCGGGAAAAACAAGCTGCATGTCCATGCGGTGGCGGCCTCCAGCGAGGAAATGGAGGAGCTGATCCGCACGGTCATTGACCCGCTGCCCGGCGTGGTCAGCTGCAGCTGCAATATCATTCTGTCACGAATCAAGGACATCAAGGGCCTGCGCTTGTAAATAAAGGGCTGTTCCTGGCATATGGCTTGCCAGGGCGGCTTAAAGAGATCTTCACATCTTTTCCCTGCGGGCTGTGCTATACTGTCAGAAATGAGGAGGGGTCCATATGCGGAGGCTGCTGTTGCTGGAGGATGATGGGGCGCTGGGACGGGGGATCTGCCTGGCGCTGAAAAGCGGAGATGTGGATATAACGCTGTGCAATACGCTGGCGCTGGGACGGAAGGCCCTGGCCCGGGACGCCTTTGACCTGCTGATTCTGGATATCAACCTGCCGGACGGCAGCGGTCTGGACTTTCTGCGGGAATTCCGCCTTTCCGGCAGCGCGATTCCCGTCATCCTGCTGACCGCCAACGACATGGAAACGGACATCGTGAACGGCCTGGAATCCGGGGCCGACGACTACATCACCAAGCCCTTCTCCCTGGCGGTGCTGCGGGCGCGGGTGAATGCCCAGCTGCGGCGAAATGCCGCAGCCCCATCAGGCGCGTTGGAGATGGACGGCTTTTCCTTTGACTTTGACCGGATGGAGTTTCTTGCCCGGCTCAGCGCTTCGCCGAGTTCTCCCCTGCGCTATGAGAGCAAGGCCACCCACCGGGCCCACTTCCGGGAATTCCAGATGACCTTTGCCATTCTGGGCGGACTGCTGTGCGCCATCATCGGCATTGTGGGAATCCTCAATTTCTTCAACGCCGTGATGACCTCCATATTGTCCCGGCGGCGGGAATTCGCCGTGCTGCAGGCAGTGGGACAGACCCAGCGGCAGCTCAAAGCCATGCTGGTATGGGAGGGCCTGCTGTATACGCTGGGGTCCGGGCTGATATCCGGGCTGCTGTCCGCCGCCGTCAACCCGCTGGCAGGGAGGCTTCTGGAAAACGCCTATTGGTTCTACAGCTACCGCTACACGATCACCCCCGTGCTGCTGATCGTCCCCGTGTTCGCCCTGCTGGGCTATGCCATTCCTGCCGTTATATATCGTCAGGCAGCAAAGCAAAGCGTGGTGGAACGGCTCCGGGAGGCAGATTCATAAACTGTGCCCCACAATCCCCCTGTGGGAAGCCGTCAACACCACATGAAAAGCCCCGCATCTCCGCCGTATCTGGCAGAAATGCGGGGCTTGACCCACATTTTTTCTGTTCCAGGTCAAAACGCAGGGGCCACTCCATTGGGAGCTTACCGGGCCGTGCGGCGCAGGAAGGTCATGATCTGCACCCGGATGCAACTGGTACTGGGGCAAAGATTCTACCCTCCGTCATACACAACCCACCGGCCCATTGAATGGCCCGGCAGCCACAGGCGCCGGTGTCGGGCTTGCCGGGCCTGGCGGCGGAGGTATTCACAACGGTCGGGGTGCAGCCGCTCCGAACCGCAACGGCAGAAGGGCCCGGATTGCCAGCCGGCGTATGGCCGCTTAGTCCGGCGGTCACGCCAATCCTCCGCGGCAGCCAGCCCTTTTCCCTATGAACGCTGTGCTCCGCCATCCTCACCATGGCCCCCTGAGAGCAAGGTCTCCGCGGCAACGCCAGCCAGGATCAGCAGGGCGCCTGTCATTTCAATGGACGTCAGTTTTTCTCCAAGCAAGAAATAAGAAAACAGTGCGGTCATAACAGAACAGCAGCACATCAAAAGGGAGACAGTTTTGGCCGAAATCATGCGGACCGCCGTGTTTTGCAGCATATAACCTCCCAAGGTACAGCCGAAGGCCAGATACAGGACAGATAGCCAGACAGACGGAACAGCCCCTTCCATACGGAGTCCCTGGCGCGACACCAAGGCGCACAAAATGGAAAACACAGCCGAAACCGCCGTCTGGAACATCGTCATGACAAGAGGATCAACCCATTTCATGGAACGCTTCAGGGCTATCACTCCCCCCGCGGAAAGCGCTGCACAGCCAAGGGCAAGCAGCTCTCCCAGGCCGAACCCCGTCATGCTGCCGTAGCCGCAAAGCAGATATAATCCCACCACTGTGACCATGAGCGCAAGGAGTTCCTTCTTCGTGATCCGCCTTTTTTCGATGAAGAAAGAAAGTACCGGTGTGATCGCCACGGACATGGAGCGCAAAAAGCCCACGGAAGTTGCCTGGGTGTAGGTAAGGGCAAGGTTGCTGAACAGGTGGGCGCCTGCCACGCAGGAGCAGGGGATGACCAGGTATCTGAGGCGGCAATTCCTGATTCCACGGATCAGTTTCTTTCCAAAAATGGCCCACATGGCTGCCAGGGCCAAACAATATCGAAAAGAAAGCAGGGAGTAGACCTTTACATGGGTATAGGCCATCTTGGAAAGGGGATCTCCCAGTCCGTACAGGGTGCATTGCAAAAGAATCAGCCCGCAGGCAAATACCGACGTGTGAATTTGATGATCTCGTTTCATATTCTGACCCCTTCGAAGGAATTACAACCTCTGGCGGAGATTTTCTTTGCACCGGCGCGGCGGAAAAATATGCGCCGAATGTCACGGAAGCGTTCTATCGAAGAAGAGCGGCAGATCCTCTGCCGCTCTTCTTGTTGCTTTGACCAGGATTATGCACCAAATACCAGGTTCGGCAGGAATGTGACGATCTCGGGGAACAGGGTGAAAAGGATGCAGAGGACAACCATTGCCGGCAGATACCGGATTGCTTCCTTTGTAACCACGCTCACAGGGAGTTTTGCAACGCCGGCAACAACGAACAGGCAGATGCCGAAAGGCGGAGTGATGATACCGATCATCAGGCCAAACACCATCAGCACGCCGAAGTAGACCATGTCCACACCGAAGCTGCGCATAATGGGCATCATAACGGGGGCACAAATCAACACGCCGGAGCTGGTATCGATAAAGCAGCCGAGGATCAGGAAGATCACAACGCAGAGGCCAACGATCAACCGGGTATCCAGAACGCCGATATAGGCTCCGATCAGGCGGTTCACCATGGTGGAAAGGCCCTCAAACGTAAGGATCCAGGTAAAGACGCTGGCGGAGGTCATGATGATGAAAAGGGGACCGCAGCCGGTGGCCGTGGCCTTCAGGGTTTTCCACAGGTTCTTGACCGTGACCTTTTTGTAGCAGATCCCCAGGAACAGGGCATACCACACAGCAAGCACAGCAGCCTCGGTGGAGGTGCAGATGCCGGCAATAATGGAGCCCATAATAATCACGAAGGTAAACAGGGAAGGCACCGCCCGCAGGAAGCTCTTCCAAATGACCCTTCCGGGGACAACGGTAGAGGGCCACTTTTTTCCATCTTCGGAAAAATGGGCGCGGAACCAGACGTTCAGGCACAGCATACCGCAAATGCAGATACCGGGAAGAACGCCCGCCACAAACATCTTTGCAACGGAGATATTGCCCAGTGTGCCCACCATGACCATCGCCGCGCTGGGCGGGATGATCGGGCCGATAATACTGGAGGCAGCCGTGATGCCCGCTGCGAAGCCGGGGTCATAACCGGCGCGCTTCATCATGTTCATCTCCACGACACCCAGGCCGCCCGCATCAGCGATGGCAGATCCGGACATGGAGGGAAACATGGCGGAGGTAACGGCATTGGCGTACGCCATGCCGCCGCGGAAGCGGCCCAGCAGGGCTGTGCAGAAAGTGAACAGCCGGTCGGTGATGCCGCAGGTATCCATCAGGCGGCCCACCAGCATAAATCCGGGAAGGCAAAGCAGGGTAAAGGAGTTCAGATACCCCAGCATATTGGTTGCCACCATGGTGGAATTCACTCCGGAATAGGCCAGCCAGAACACGGCGGGAAGGCCCAGCGCGTACATGACAGGGAAGCCGGCGAACAGGAAAATAAAGAATAGAACGAGAATCAGAATCATTCCAGTACTCATTGTTCTTTACCCTCCACTTCGTCCATAAATTCATCCACACTGGCAAGAGCCTCGGCACGGCGCCGCTCTTCCTCGGCAGCGTTCTCGATCTCCCGCTTCTCCTGGCGCTCGGCCCAGCAGTTATAGCCGGGCACCAACTCATTCCAGAAGTCCAGAAGGATGGCAAAGATCATATAGAAGGACATACCGATCATGGGGATATAATAGATTTTTCTGGAGATTTCCAGCGCGGGCGTGATAATGCGGATGGTGGGGAACAGCTTCAGCATGGCGTGCGTAATCGTGACCAGAAAAACCAGTTCCAATACACGGACGATCCACGCCTGAATCTTTTTTCCGACGCCCTTTAATTTCTGGCTCAGGAAATCAGCCACCACATGGGACTTGCTGACCGTAGCCAGGCCGGCGGTGAGATACGCCAGCCAGACCAGCATGATGCAGCAGACCTCCTCTGTCCAGGACAGGGAGCTGTTGAAAACATACCGGGAGATGATGCCGACCGTAGTGACGATCATGGTGACGCCGAGAACCACCGCTGCGATGGTCTCAATCACGTCGTAGCTGTACATTTGAAAAAGGTTCAGCGCTTTTAAAATTTTTTTCATGCGGTTTGTGCCCTCCAATTGTCCGAAAAGAAGGCTGCGGTGTCCGGCGGCAGCAGACGCTGCCGCCGGGCAAGGCAGACAGGTGTTACTTCAGGACAGTTTCACGGATGCCGAAACTATCTTACTTACCGGCGCGGGACGCCTCCACGATAGCCAACACCTGGTCGAACAGGCCAGCTTCCCAAACGCCGTCCGCTTCCTGCTGATAGGCGTGAGCAAAAGTGACCTCGGCCCACTTCTCCGCTTCCTCCTCGGAAAGCGTAATGGTCTGAACGCCCTTGGACTCCCAGTTGGCCTTGTTGTTCTCCAGAGTCTCATAGGTCAGGCCGGAGTAGTAATCGCCGGCGTCGTTAGCCGCCTGAACGATCAGCTCGCGCTGGGCGTCGGTCAGCTTGCTCTCATAGAGGTCATTGTTCATGTAGACGTACATATCATCGGCGCCAGCGTTCAGTTCGAGGACATAGTTGGCGGGCTCATAGAAGCCCATCGTCCAGATGGCGTCCTCCGTGCACCAAACGGCGTCGATCACGCTCTGCTGCAGGGAGATCAGGGTCTCGCTGTAAGCGACAGGGGTCGCGTTAAAGCCAAGGGAGTTGAACATGGCAGTGGTAGAGGCAACAGGGGGAACGCGGAGCTTGACGCCGGCGCAGTCCTCCAGCGTCTCGATCTTATTCTTGGAGGCGATGGCGGTGCCGTTCCGGAACCAGTTGTTGGCCACGACCTTGATGTTGGTCTCCTCCGTGAACTTGTCGGCCCAAGCCGCATACACATCACTGTTCAGAACGGCGGCCAGTTCATCACGGTTGCGCGTGCAGAACAAAACGGACATGGCGCCGGTATTGATGCCGAAGGAGCCCATCAGGTTGGCTTCCAGGAAGAGGTCGATGGAACCCTGAGACAGCATTTCCATCTGATCCAACTGGGCACCCAGCTGGGAAGCGGGGAAGAGGTCAATGGTGATGACTCCGCCGGAACGTTCCTTCACCAGGTCGCAGAAATACTGGGCGGCTTGGGTGGAGATATCATCAGTGGCGCCGGTAGAGCCCATCTGAAGGTGCAGCTCGGGACCATAATCTACCGTCTGGGCACCGCTGGAAGCGGCGGCGGGCTGAGAAGTACTGGGAGCGGCGGGCGTGTCCTTGGAACCGCAGCCGACCAACGTGGAGAACGCCAGGATCATGACCATAGCAAGACAAATGGATTTCTTGATGTGATTCTTTTTCATATTATCCTCCTTTAATATGTCGTCGCCCATAACTTCCTTGAAGTATTTTTGAAACTTGTGCAGAGCCTATCCAAAATTAATCGTTCGTAATAACAAGTGCGGCGATAAGCGCAGCCAGGGACACAGGAACAAATAAAAGGAACGATGCATTGTAGCCGATCAACGTGATCAGCTTGCCGAAAATAAGAGAACTGAGTGCAAGACCTCCGGTCGTTGCCGTAGATACCATGGATACCGCGATGGGTGTGTATTTTTTTGCTTTGCAGAGCTTCGGGATGGCTGCGGTGCAGATAACGATTGCCGCGGCAGGTATTCCTTGAGCCGCCGTTATGATTGTCAGCGGGAGCTGTCCATCGCAGACCACCACCAGAAACCGAAGTGCCGCCATAATCAGGATTACGACAGCAAACACCCGTCTTGCGCCGAATTTTTGACTGATCGGCCCCACCAGCATACAGGCGATCACGCCCACCACCGTACAAGTAAAGGTGATGTTGCCTGCCGTGGTTTCGCTGAAGCCTTTCACGCTCTTCAGGAAAAGCGCAGAATAGTTCAGGGCGGCTCCGGCGCTGATCATGGTGAACAGTACGCCCACCACAAGGACCCACATCTTGGGATCTTTCAGCGGAAAGACCGCAAGCTCTGCCGTGTCGTTTTCCACGCTTTCTTTCTCGCCCGGCTGTTTTGCGGGGGCGAAGCACTTCTCTGTCCGCATCAAAGTCAGGAGCAGCCAGCACCCCAGAAGTACGGCCACCGGCAGGATAAAAACACTCCAGGCGGCTGTGATGCCGGCGGTCAGGATCATCGTGGGCAAAAGCAGGAATACAATTCCCTGTCCAACGGTCTGGCCGGCATTTATATATCCGATCCGCATCGCATATTCGCTGGGAGTGTATATTGCCTGCATCAGACTGGGCGCGCAGACCAGGATTACCGTGTTAACCATACCGAGAAGGAGTTGAGAAACAAGTATTCCCATGTAGGTCGGCACAGCGACTGCCACTTCGATTCCAATCAGCTCCAGAACCATTGAAACCGTCAGCGAAAGGCAATATCCCATCCGCATTACCGCAAATCCCACCAGGATTGTCATAAACAGGGAAACAAAGGTAATGACGGACATCAACACGCCAATCTGACTTTCATCAACAGAGAGGAACTGCATCGTTGAAGATAAAATAGGCTGCAGGCGGTAGATGTTGGTTCCGGTGATGATGTTGGAAAGCAGAAGCATTGCAAAAAGGAACCTTCTGGGGACTTTGATCCCGGAAAGTTTTTCAATCGAGTTTTTCATAGTCGCCATCCAAAATCCCCTTTATCAGATTTTGCCAGGTTTTGTCCGGAAAGGTGGTGTACGCCATCTCCAAATACTGCCGGCAAAGATCCGCGCTGTGCAGATAATGGTACTGCTTTGCAATCCGAAAATACGCGGTGGCTTTTTGGGAGGGACTTTTGACTTTTCTGGCAGTTTCTTTCAACTCGTCAATATGATTGGCTTTGTGTAAAATGTAGATGTCCCTTACCTGCCGGGCTTCTGTGGCATATTTTTTATGACGCTTGTACTTCTCAAATGCGGTGCATACACGCTCGGCCAAAGCGGGATCTTTTTCCTGAACGGCAAAATTCAGGACTTCCGTGTTATACGCTATATAATCCTTTTCCCTCATCGGTTCGGAGGAAAGCTCTTCAATCAATTTCCTCGCATCTTCCCGTTTTCCACAGCAGACCGCCGCTTTCAGCTGCTTGAGCTTCAATTCATAGGTAACGTAGATTTTCCTCCCTGTTTTTGAGTCAAGCTGTTTGCAGAAGGCCTCGTAATCGCAATCACCCAAAAAATGTGAGAGCCGGTTATCATAGGCCTGCTTGCGCTGAAACCGGTACATCGAGATGACTGCACCGGAAAAAATAGCCAGGATTAATATAATGTATCGAAAATTTTGCACGAAGCCGTTCAATACAGCACCTCCGCTTTGCTCCGCCGGTCATACTCCGCATTTTTGTATAATCCATTTTTGCCGGACTAACGCCCGGCAAAAATGGATTATTAAGAAAATCAATGGACGCCGTCCAGAATCGCTCCCTGAGCGCGCAGGATATCCTGCATTTCCTTCACATACTTCTCCTGCTCGATCTCGCGGGGAGACACACCGTACTTCACGCACAGGCCGGCAGCGACACCGGCGGCCTGGCCGGTAACCACGGTCTGCATGAGGAAGCGCATATAAGCGCCGCGGTCAGTAGAGACATGCTTGCCCGCCACCAGAAGGTTATCGACCTTCAGAGGAACCATGCAGCGGTAAGGGATGTCATTCGTGCCGCCCTTGGGAGGCTTACCTGCGACCTTGCCGTTCCCCAGGGTGATCGTCTCGTTGCTGGCCACATGAACTGCGCCGGCGGCGAACTGGTTCTTGCCGATGCAGTCATAGAAGCGCTGGCCGTTCACCACGTCGGAAGCGGTGATCTTGTAGTCACACATGATGCGGCGGCCTTCACGCAGCCGCAGCTCAGTACCGACGCGCACCAGATAGGCATTCTCAAAGCCGGGCATATACTTGCGGAAGAACTTCAGCGCAATAATGCACTGGTGGCGGCATTCCACCTCGGCCTTGGTCAGATCCCAAGCGTCACAGCTCCAGCAATTGGGAACCTGGCTGCTGTGCTGCATATGGGCCTGGATCTCACCGCCCTCACGGGGCATGAGGAAGAAGCCGACGCCGGAATAGGGGTGCCAATCGCCGTTTTTCAGCGCCTCGTCCATGATCTTGTAGAAACCGCGCAGATCGCCATAGTCCATGATGTTCGTGATCTTGCGCATGATTTCGTAGTGCTCTTCGCGGGAGCGGGGAGGATAATCACCGCACTGGCCCTCTTCGGGACCGGAGTACAGGATCTGGTCGGGATTCTCGTGGATGTACTCGATCATCTCGTCCCAGTTGATGCCGCCCATGGTGAAGCAGATGGTCTGGGGCTCGCACTCCTCGCGGGGCAGCAGCTCATAATCGCAGCCGGCACGCACGGCAATATCGCCCTCGCCGGTGCAGTCGATGACGACCTTGGCCTCGATAACGGAGCGGCCGTTGGCATTTTCGACCACAACGCCGTTCACCTTGCCGTCATTCTTCTGCACATCAACTACCAGCGTATGCAGCAGCAGATCCACATTGTTCTCGGTCATTACCTCGAAGATCTCGAGGCCCCACCAATCCGGATCCACATAAGAGAAGGTGTAGCCGGAATGGGTACGGTATTCGTTCAAATCGTGGGGATATGCATGGCCCTCTTTCAGCAGACGGCTGTGCATTTCCTCGGCGAAGCCGGCGATGACCTGCTCGTCATAGCTGTTGAACAGGTTTGCGTAAGAGAATCCCGGAGGGCCGGATACGTTCATCTGACCGCCGAGTGCACCGTTACGCTCAATGAGCAGGGTCTTTGCTCCGCCGCGGGCCGCTGCGACTGCCGCTGCAGTACCGGAAGTACCGCCGCCGCAAACAACAACGTCATATGCTCTTCTTTCCATTTGCGTTCGCTCCTTATCATATTTTTTGCCGGGATTTGATTACAGAAAAAGGTGGATTAGCGCTTGAAGTCCTCGATGGACTTGGCGATGGTGCCGTCGGGCAGGCGCAGGGCCTCAACGCAGCCCTCGCTGTGCAGAGCCCAAGGCAGAATCACGCCGGAATGGCCGCCGCGGCCGCCGATGGTGACCACTTCCACATCCTTGGGGAAGCGGGTGACCGGCAGGGGATGACGGTTGGCCCACTCCTTGGGACGGACAGGCATCAGTCCGCGGCCATTGACCATGGGAGTCTGATGATACACATACTGGTGAATGTGCTCCTGGATCATTTCCTTGGTGTAGCCAGCCTTCTTCAGCATCATGGCGTGGTCGGGAGTCAGGCAGACCACCAGGGGACCGGGCATGTAAGCGTTGTTGGAGCCCAGAGTCGTGCAGCAGGCGGTAATGGTATCCAGCAGGTCATGGCCGTTCAGGCTCAGGAAGTCGATGATGTCGTGGATGGGCTCCGCCTTCAGCAGATAGACCGTGGTGGTCTCGGAATCGAAATGATCCTCGTTAATCATGTTCCACTGGGCAAGGGAGGGCTCCTCGGCGAAGCAGTAGGTGAACTCGGCCTGAGAGGCGATGCAGTCCAAATCGCACACACCGGGCACAGAACGCAGGGCGTTCATGATGACCAGGTTGATGGCGCGGCCGATGGTGGCGTTGGCGGGGTAACCGGGACCCTGGCAGCCCTGCTTGCCGGAAACACCGATCTCCTGGGCAATGGGGCCGGAAACAATGCACATATTGCCGCCGGGGTGAGAGGTGGTAACGGACTGGTTGAAGTTATACAGGGGGCTGTTCAGTGCCTTGAAGGCAGCCACCAGAACGGGCATGGCGGTGGGCTTGCAGCCTGCCATCACAGCGGCGATGGCAACATCCTTGACGGTGATCTCTCTTCCACTGGGGCCGGAGGGATCCACCAGCTTGGTGTTCTCATCCCAGGGGCAGTACTCCATCATCGCCTCATAGCGGCGCTTGGTGGGGGGGATGATGGGCAGGCCGTCGGAAATATGTTCGGCGTTGAAGAAGTCCATGACCTCTTCCATGTAAGCACCGGGCTCGCCGGCCTTGGCCTCGTCGTATTCAGGGACGAAGGGCAGGAGGCCGTCCTTGGCGGGGGCAACCTTGTCCATCTTGAAGTCGATGTGGGCCAGCTCCTTCAGCTTTTCGCCGTTGCTGGTCAGGGAAGCCAGGATGTAATCCCACTTCTTATCGACCTCGGCTGCCACCTCTTCCACGGTGGAGGCCTGGTAGATGTCAACAGAGCACAGGCACAGCTCGCCGGCACGGTAGACGCCAACGCCCTCGGTGATGGCGGTGCCCGGAGGGGCCGTCATGTAGACGGCGGGGATGCCGATCTTTTCCAGAGCGATGGTCAGAACGGTGGTGGAGGAGGAGGTTCCCATATCGCCGAATGCAACGATAGCGGCAACGGGCTTTTCCTCGGCCAGCATCTTGGCATATTCCATCAGCTTGTCGGCGTTCTTGCCGCGGACGGTCTCGGTGTACTCCACCCACTTGGTGTCGTCGCAGCCGATCTCACGCAGATGCTCCTTGATGCGGTCAAATACGGTGTAGTAATTGCAGAACCCCAGCTTCGTGTTGTTGTAGAACAGAATCTTGCCGGTTTTCAGTTCTTCCAGAGAGGGGCGCTTCGCCAGCTGAAGCATGGGGCGCTCCTGATACCCGCGGGGGTCCAGCATCTTGTCAATTGTGGCCATTTCATTTCCTCCCATCATTATTTGCCTGATGATTTGCCTGCTTGCGTCAGGCATCCAAGCATTTCTTGATTTATACATTATCCTTTTCGACGCGTTATTACAATTCAAATGCGGCGGCCCCTCTTTCCAAAACGGAATTATTCAATAAAACATCCACATCTTACGTCCCGCGAATTGTGCACTTTGACGATCTCCCATTTCACCGACCCATTTTTTGGAAAAAGAATACCCGTTGCATTTCACCACTTTTTGAGGTAGAATTATTGACATAACAGCAGATTTTGGGGATTTCAAGGATTTTCCAGCAAATGATGACAAGAACCGCAGGCCATTTATTCGGTGCTTTCTGATACTGCGGTCATTCCCTTCTCTGCCCTTCCCACACCGCTTTTATGAATATCGGGTACTTTTTTAAGGAGCTTTACAGAAGATGAAAATTGAGAGGCTTCTCTGCTTTCAGGCAGTTTCACAGTTCAGAAGTTTTTCCAAAGCAGCGGACAATTTGTATATTTCTCAGTCCTCCCTTTCCAAGAATATCAAGGCGTTGGAGGACGAGCTTGGCGGAGCTTTGTTTATCCGGAAGAGCAACAATCTGGTCACGCTTTCCCCGTTCGGCGAATTCATCTCCAATGAAATCAACAATATTATTGAAGACTATCATATCTTAATCAGCGCCGCGGACAGTTACAAAATCAACCATTCCAAAAAGCTCACCATCGCTACGTTCCTGAATATTGCACACAGCGGGATACTCCGTCCTTTAACGGAATTTGAGGCAAATCAGGACAATTTTTACATCGAAACAATCGAAAAAGAACACTCCATGCTGCGCATGGAGCTGGCGATGCATCATGTGGATGTCTGCTTTGGCTACAGGGAGCTCATCGGGGATGCGCAGGATTATACGATCTTCCCCCTGTTTCAGGATCCGCTCATCCTGGTAACGACCAAGGAGCAGGCTGCCGCGCGGGGCTGGAAGGGAAGCCTGAATTTAGCTGATTTGAGCACGGTTCCCTTTTGCTTTCCAAGGGAGGACCTGGAGCTGTTTACGTTTCTCAACAACGTTTGCTGGGCCAACGGATTCAAACCTCAGCTCACCCACTCCAATGTCCGCCTGGGCACGATCCGCCAATATATTTCCGTGGGACTGCGGTGCACCTTGCAGTTCGACAGCATTTCTCACTCCAAATTCTATGACAGGCAGTTTGAATTTTTTGAGCTGAAAAACGCCCCTTTCCTCACCTTTTCCATGTACGTTGAGAACCAGCACGCCAAACAGATGAAGACGAAGCTGGTGGACTACATCCTTAAATGGTGTGACGACAACAATTACCATGTGGACCGCGGGATAAGGCCGACCTGTTTGGCTATGGAGGAAGAATCATAAAATGAATACACCGAACACACACGCCAAGTATACCGCCGACATGGTTCACACTGAGGAAACCATTCGCCTTTACGCCATTACGCAGTATAATCTGTTCCGAAAGAAGCAAAAATATCTGACCACACTGGCCTCCTGCGCCCTGATTGTCTCCGGTATGCTGATCCGTACAGATATTTGGCCAAGAGCACTGCTCCTGCTGATCGGTTGTGTTCTCGCCACAAATCTCTACGCCGCGCCGAAGCACATCGCCGATGAAGTTATCCGCCGCTTCAACGGCCGCCTCCCTGTACTCTGCTACAGCTTTGGCGCTGACCGGTTCACCGTCAATACATCTTCTGTGCCGGTTTGTTACGATTCGGTTTTTCTGCTGGCGGATGACAAAAAATATCTCTACATCTTTCTGACCCCGGAAACCGGCTATATGATGAATAAAGCCTCCGTTTCCGGCGAAGATGGTTATGAGGGCCTTGTAAAGACACTGGAAGAAGCCTCCGGGAGAACCACCAGGCATACGGTTCGGCTGAGTGAAGTCAGCCTCAAAACGATGATTGCAAACATTCGGAGCCGCTTTCCCAATTCTGGCCGTCTGTGATCCCTCCTCCTCTTTTTCCGTTGTGGAAGACAGAATTCTCCCTATTTTTCTGTTTTGGAATAGTTTCTCTCTCAAATTGAATTGTTAAAATGGAAGATCCACGGTAGACTGAACTTACAATCTTAAAACAAGCGGGGTCTTCTGCATTTCTGCTTCGTTTTAAAAAATTCATGAGAGGTGGAAAAAGATGAGCGGTTATGATGTCCAATATGATGTAATTGTCTGCGGCGGTGGAACTTCCGGCTTTAGCGCCGCGATTCAGGCGGCACGCGGAGGCGCCAACGTCCTGATGATCGAAAAAACAGGTTGCCTCGGCGGGCAGCTGACCGTTTCCGGCCCTCCGGGCTTCGCTTACGCACGTATGTTCAACTGCTTTGGCCAGCAGGACAGCAAGGGTATTATGGAAGAAACGCACCAGCGCCTGTATCGGGCGGGCCATGCGCTTCCCCATCTTCGCCCCAAGCACCGCGTAGGCGCAGGCTATACGTTTTCCTATATCGACCCCGAGTGGTGGGTCCTGATGGCATTCGATATGTGCGAGGAAGAAGGCGTTAACCTGCTTTTGGATGCGCTGGTCGTTGACGCGATCGTAGAAAACAACGTAATCAAAGGCGTCACCGTGGAAGACTGCGGCGGCCGCCACAATATTTACGGCAAGACCGTGATCGACTGCACCGGTGAAGGATATCTGGCCACATATGCCGGCTGCGAAACCAATATGTCCCCCTTGGATATGCTGGAGCCTCATACCATTTGCTTCACCGCCGATGGCGTTGATTGGGATAAGCTGATGAAGTACATCAACCGCCACCCGGATCAGTTCACCTATAACCAGCTCATCAATCCCTACGCTTCCGTCACCGTGGAGCAGGTTCTGAAGGCCTACGAGGATGCGATCGACCCCATGGAGCTGGGTGAGATCATGGGCTTTAACGACCTGCGGGAAACCGCCCTCTATAACGGAGATTGGCATCCCTACAGCGGCGCCGGATTCTTCCTGCAGCCCAAGGAGGGAAATAAAGTACTTGCCCACTTCCAGCACTCCTCCCAGTGGGATCACACGTCTCCCTATGACGCATGGCAAATGACCCGCTGCCATATCGAGTGCCGCAAGCAGATTGAAATTGCCTGGCGCTTCTTCAAGCATTACGTGCCCGGCTTTGAGAACGCATACATTGTAAAAATGGGCACCGAGCTTCGCATCCGCGAGGGCGCCATGGTTATGGGCGATTATGTCCTGACCGGAGAGGACATTGGGAATACCTGCCGCTTTGAGGACAGCATTGGCCTCTCCTCCTTCCCCGCCGGCGCCTTCCACACCACGAATGTAAATACCCTCAACAGCATCGGCAAGGATAACGGCGGCACCACCAAGCGCTATCCCAAGGGCTCCTATGAGATTCCCTACCGGATTCTGGTTCCCCGTAAGATCGAAAACCTGCTGGTTGCCGGCAAATGCGTATCTACAGACCGGAACGGCCATATGCGTTTTGTGGCCCAGACCTTCGTTACCGGCCAGGCTGCAGGCGCGGCGGCAGCCCTGGCAGTCAAAAAGGGCTGCACCCCCAGAGAGATCGAGAACTGCGTCGGTGAGCTGCAGCAGATTCTGATCGACAGCGGAGCGGTGGTCTTTGCAAAAGATTTGAAATAAGCAGAACTACCCGCATCTCCCGCCTGGGGATATCCATTTCACCAGGCACGTAACCCCCTTGCCCAGACAGCCTCATCCCCATAACAGCGTCTGGGCCAAATATTGAAGCTTCAAGAAAAAGAGCGCTCTCCGGTCCTCCGGGAGAGCGCTCTTTTTATGAATGCACCATGTGGAAAGTACGGCGGACCCCTTTTGCTCCGCCTGCGGGCCGCTGTGTGTCCCCACCTCCTTCACCGGGAGATGTCGTAAAAGTCTGCGACCGGGTTTGCAGCAAAACAAGGGCAGCTCTTCCGCCGCCCAAGAAACTCACATCGGGGATTTGTGCAGCGAATGCCGTCGCCTTTTCCAAGACAGCCGCCATCGCCTGCCGCCAGCAGAACCGGTTCAAGATTGCAACCGGCCGAGCTGGTCAACCGCCAAAGTGTTGCCATAGCCTTCAGAGAATCATCAGGGATTTTTCCACGAGAGCGGAGGATTACGATTCCAGATACTCTTCCAGGCAGATGCCCCGGTCCACAATCTCCTTTGCGGCCTTTTTGCCCACATAGCGGTAATGCCAGGGCTCATAGCCGATCCCGGTAAGGGAACTCTTATCCGTGGGATACCGGAGAATGAAGCCGTAATCGGCGCAGTGAGCCATCAACCACTGCTGAACCGGCGTTTGCGCCTGCTGCCCGTCCAATATTTGATAGTCCTTATCCACGATATCCACCGCAAGGTCGGCCTCATGCTCGCTGGTGCCGGGGCGGGCGACCCACTCGGCGGCCCGGGCCTCGGCCTCTTCCCGGGAGTATCCCTGCTTTGCCAGGGCGTCTGCCTTGTTCTGAAACAGTCTCGCCTGGGTGGCGCGGGTGCGGTAGGAAGAGCAGATCAGCGGCTGCAGCCCCGCCGCGCGGGCATCGTCCATCATCTGCTGCAGAGCTGGATAGACCCTTTTGTCAATAGCTTGGCGGTTCCGAAGCTGGGTCAATTCGGGGACTGTGAAATCCTC
>JAEDEN010000105.1 GCA_016293265.1 Oscillospiraceae bacterium
ATCAACGACGAGTTCTTTGACAAGCCCAACGAGGAAAATCTCTTCCTGACGGTGTTCAAGCCGAATCTCAACATCGTCTACGAGGATGAAAACCTGCTGCTGGTGGATAAGCGCCCCGGCCTGGTGGTCCACGCCGACGAAACAGAAAAGGTCAACACCCTCATCAACCACATCCAGGCCTATCTCTATCAAAAGAAGGAATGGAACCCCAAGTGGGAAAACGCCTTTGCCCCCGCTCTTTGCAACCGCATCGACCGCAATACCGGCGGCATCGTCATCGCCGCCAAAAATGCGGAGACGCTGCGCATCATCAACGACAAGATCAAGGACCACGAGCTGGAAAAATCCTATCTCTGCGTCACCGTGGGCCATCCCAAACCCGCCGAGGGGCGCATTGAGGGCTTTTTGCTGAAGAACGAGGCCAAAAAGCTGGTCTCCTTTTACCACAAGCCTGTTCCCGGCGGAAAGACCGCCGTCACGCTGTACCGGACGCTGGAAAGCCGGGGAGAGCTTTCCCTGGTGGAGTGCCGCCTCCTCACCGGACGGACCCATCAGATCCGCGTCTCCATGGCGGAGATCGGCTGCCCCCTCCTGGGAGACGGCAAGTACGGCAAGGGAGAAGTCAACAAGCGCTACCACGAGACCCGGCAGGCCCTCTACTCCTACAAGTTGACCTTCTCCTTCCCCACCGGCGCTGGGATGCTGGAATATCTCCGAGGCAGGGAGTTTACCGTGGAGGACGTTCCCTTCCGGGAGAAATATTTTGCCCCGAAATAAATTCTTTCCCCGGCCTTCGCCGGGGATTCTTTTTCAGGAAACGATTTCCCCTTTATAAATATGTGTCATACCCTTGACTTTTGGCAACGCTTCTTATATGATCTATGATGCTGAATTTCGACGAGAATGGTTTCCGCCCAACAGAGAAAAGAGGCGTTTACGTTTTATATAAAAACACATGAAATGGGGGAGGATACATGTCCAAAGAGTTGATTCGCCTGCGAAATATCTGCATGGCCTTCGACGACGAGCTGGTTCTCGACAACATCAATCTTTACATTAATGATAAGGAATTCCTCACATTACTCGGCCCCAGCGGATGTGGTAAAACCACCACGCTGCGGATGATCGGCGGTTTCACGAGGCCCACCTCGGGAGACGTCATTTTCGATGGTGTGAGGATTAATGATATACCGCCCTATCAGAGGCAGATCAATACCGTCTTTCAGAAATACGCCCTGTTCCCGCACCTGAACGTGTACGAGAACATCGCCTTCGGCCTTCGGATGCAGCGTATCCCCGATCCCAAGGACCCCACCGGCAAGAAAACAGTGAAGCTATCCGAGGAGGAGATCCACGAGCGGGTCATGGAGATGCTGGACGTCATCAGTCTCAAGGGCTTTGAACACCGAAAGCCCGACGCCCTCTCCGGCGGCCAGCAGCAGCGGGTGGCCATCGCCCGGGCCCTGGTGAACAAGCCCAAGGTCCTTTTGCTGGACGAGCCTCTGGGCGCTTTGGACCTGAAGCTGCGCAAGGATATGCAGATCGAGCTCAAGCGCATCCAGCAGCAGGTGGGCATCACCTTCATCTTCGTGACACACGACCAGGAGGAAGCCCTCACCATGTCCGACACCATCGTGGTCATGGACAAGGGCTCCATCCAGCAGATCGGCACTCCCGAGGATATCTATAACGAGCCGAAAAACGCCTTCGTCGCCGACTTCATCGGCGAGTCCAATATCATTGACGGCATTATGCTCCACGACAACCTGGTGCAGATGTACGGCAAGAAGTTCCCCTGCCTGGACGGGGGCTTTGGCGAAAACGAGCCGGTGGATGTGGTCATCCGCCCTGAGGACATCGACATCGTCCCCGTGGAGCAGGGCCAGCTCATCGGCACCGTCACCAATGTCACCTTCAAGGGGATGCAGTATGACATCATCGTGGACTTCAAGGGCTTCAAGTGGCTCATCCAAACCACGGACCACTCCCCCGTGGGGGCACGCATCGGAATCAAGATCGATCCCGACGGCATCCACGTCATGAAAAAGAGCAAGTACTCCGGCATGTTCGGCGATTACTCCTCCTTCTCTGAGGAGTACGACGAAATGGGCGACGCAAACCTGGCGTCGGACGAGGAGGAGAGCGGGGATGAAGAATAAGCTGGCCCACTTTGCCGTCCCCTATGTGGTCTGGATGGCCCTCTTCGTGGTGGCCCCCATCATTATGGTGGTGGTCTACGCCTTCTCCTCCGCCGACGGCGGCTTTACCCTGAGCAACTTCAGCAAGATGGGCACCTACGCCGTGGTGTTCGGCCGCTCCTTCAAACTGGCCATCATCGCCACACTGGTATGCCTGCTCATCGGCTATCCCGTATCCTATTTCATGAGCAAGGAGGGCCCCCGGTTTCAGCGGGTAGCCATGGTGCTCATCATGCTCCCCATGTGGATGAACTTTCTGCTGCGCACCTACTCCTGGATGTCTATTCTGGAAAACAACGGCCTTTTGAACCAGCTCTTTCAAAAGATCGGCATCATCTCCCTGTATAACAGCATTTTCGGCACGGATATTTCCTATTTCCGGATGCTGAACACCCAGGGTGCCGTGGTGCTGGGCATGGTGTATAACTATCTGCCCTTTATGATATTGCCCATCTACTCCGTCATCATCAAGCTGGACAACTCTCTCATTGAGGCGGCCCGGGACCTGGGCGCCAACACCTTCAATGTGTTCCGCCGGGTGATCCTGCCTTTGAGCCTGCCCGGCGTGCTCTCCGGCATCACCATGGTGTTTGTCCCCTCCGTGTCCACCTTCGCCATCAGCAAGATGCTGGGCGGCGGCACGGAAATGATGCTGGGCGACCTTATTGAACAGCAGTTCCTGGGCGGGGCTTACAATCCCCAGCTGGGCGCGGCCATCTCCCTGGTGATGATGGTGATCGTGGTGGTCTGTATGTGGGTCATGAACCGCTTCGGCGAAGGTGAGGAACAGGCGGTGATGCTGTGAAAAGGAACAACTCTGTTTTGAACCGCGTCCTGATGGCGCTGGTGTTCATCTTCCTGTACGCGCCTATTTTCCTGCTTATCATCTTCTCCTTCAATGCCGGCAGCAGCAACACTGTGTGGAAGGGCTTCTCACTGGCGTGGTACGGCAAACTCTTCGGCAACCGCCTCATCATGCAAAGCGTGTACACCACCCTGCTGGTGTCCCTGCTGGCCACCGTTATCGCCACCTTTGCCGGAACCTTTGCCGCCATCGGCTTTTTTGCCATGCGCCGGAAGATCCGAAATCCTTTGATGACCGTGAACAACATCCCCATGATGAATGCCGATATTGTTACCGGTGTCAGCCTGTGCTTACTGTTCGTGGCCTTTTTCGGTTTCTGGAATGACTTCGCCCGGTGGTTCAACGCCATACAGCAATTCATCTATCTTCCGCGTCTGACCATGGGCTTCGGCACACTGCTGATCGCCCACATTACTTTCAACATCCCCTACGTGATCCTCTCTGTCAGTCCCAAGCTGCGGCAGATGGACAAGAATCTGGTTGACGCCGCCATGGATCTGGGGTGCACCTGGATGCAGGCTTTCTGGAAGGTCATCCTCCCCGAGATCAAGCCCGGCATCGTCTCCGGCGCGCTGACAGCCTTCACCATGAGCATTGATGACTTTGTCATCAGCTATTTCACCGCAGGCTCCTCTGCCTCCACCCTGGCCATGACCATTTACGGCATGACCAAGAAGCGGGTCAGCCCCCAAATCAATGCCATTTCCACTCTGCTGTTCGTGACGGTTCTGGCCCTGCTTGCCATCGTCAATATCCGGGAAGCCCGGCAGGAGCGGCGGAAAAGGCACACCTGACGTTTCCAAGGCCAGAAGCCTGGAATATAAATGAAATCTACTGGAGGAATGATCAATTGAAAAAGAAACTTGCCCTTGCCATGATGCTGGTGACCGTCCTGACCCTTACCGCCTGCGGCGGAAACGCCAAAGAAGAGCGGGTCGTCAACGTATGCAGCTGGGGTGAATACATCGACGAATCTCTAATCGACCAATTCGAGGAGGAAACCGGCATCAAAGTCAACTACCAGACCGCCGACAGCAACGAGACGCTCTACTCCCAGCTGAGCATCGGCGGCGCCGACTATGATGTAATCGTGCCCTCCGACTATATGATCGGCCGTCTCATCGCAGAGGACATGCTGGCGGAGCTGAATTACGACAACATCCCCAACTACAGCCTCATCGACGAGCGATACAAGGGTCTGAGCTACGATCCGGACAATAAATATACCGTTCCCTACACCTGGGGCACCCTGGGCATCATCTACAATACCACCATGGTGGATGCCCCCATCACAAGCTGGAGCGCCATGTTCGACGAGCAGT
>JAEDEN010000106.1 GCA_016293265.1 Oscillospiraceae bacterium
CTGAACGAGGGGGACAAAACCGGCATCATCGGCATCAACGGCACCGGAAAATCCACCTTTTTGAAGGTCCTGGCCGGCGCTGCGGAGCCGGACGAGGGCCATGTGGCCCGGAACCCCAACGTGCAGGTCAGCGTCCTGGCCCAGAACCCGGTGATGGAGGACGAAGCCACCATCCTGGAGCAGGTCTTTCTCCACCACCCGGCGGAGTTCCGGGCGCTGAACGAGTATGAGGCCAAGTCCATGCTCACCCGGCTGGGACTGCCCGACTTTGGGCGCAAGGTGGGCACCCTCTCCGGCGGACAGCGCAAGCGGGTGGCCCTGGCCGCCGCGTTGATCCACCCGGCGGACGTGCTGGTGCTGGACGAGCCCACCAACCATCTGGACAGCGCCATGGTCTCCTGGCTGGAGGACTGGCTCCGCCGCTTCCGGGGGGGATTGGTGATGGTCACCCACGACCGCTACTTCCTGGAGCGGGTGGTGAACCACATCACGGAGCTTTCCAGGGGAAAGCTGTACCACTACGAGGCCAACTACTCCAAATACCTGGAGCTGAAGGCCCAGCGCTCGGAGATGGCGGAGGCCAGCGAGCGCAAGCGCCAGTCCATCCTCCGGGTGGAGCGGGAGTGGATCATGCGGGGGTGCAAGGCCCGCACCACCAAGTCCAAGGAGCGCATCCAGCGCTACGAGACCCTGCTGAACCAGGAGGCCCCGGAAACGGACGGCACCATCCAGATGGCCGCCGCCTCCAGCCGCCTGGGGAAAAAGATCATCGAGCTCCATGACGTGACCAAGGCCTACGGCGGCCGCACCGTCATCGGCGGCTTTTCCTACAACCTGCTGCGCCGGGACCGCATCGGCATCGTGGGCCATAACGGGGCGGGGAAGTCCACCCTGCTGCGGCTGATCGCCGGGGAGCTGGCTCCCGACAGCGGCACCGTGGAGATGGGCGCCACCGTGAAGATCGGCCACTTCTCCCAGGAGGGGCGGGAGCTGGACCTGAAGCAGCGGGTCTACGACTTCATCCACGACATCGCCGACGAGGTGAGGACCGACGAGGGCACCTTCTCCGCCAAGGAGATGATGGAGCGGTTCCTGTTCCCCGGGGACCTGCAGTCCGTTCCCATCGGGCGGCTCTCCGGCGGCGAGCGGCGGCGGCTGTACCTGCTTTCCGTGCTGATGGCGGCCCCCAACGTGCTGCTGCTGGACGAGCCCACCAACGACCTGGACGTGATGACCCTCTCCATCCTGGAGGACTATCTCCAGGGCTTCCCCGGCCCCATCGTCACCGTTTCCCATGACCGCTTTCTCCTGGATAAGCTCTCCGAGCACATCTTTGAGGTGGGGGAGGGCCGGGTACAGCGGTATGTGGGCAACTGGTCCGACTGGGCGGCGGCGAAGCAGGAGGAGGAACGGCCCCAACGGGCGGCGGAGCGGACGGAAAAGGCCCCGCCCCGCCCCCGGGAACGGAAGCTGAAATTCTCCTTCAAAGAGCAGCGGGAGTTTGAGACCATCGACGGCGACATCGCCGCCCTGGAGGAGAAGCTCTCCGCCTGCCAGGCCGCCCAGGCCGCTGCCGGCAGTGATTATGTAAAGCTTCAGGAGCTGATGGCGGAGCAGACCGCCCTGGAAGAGGCCCTGGAGGAGAAAACGGAACGCTGGGTCTATCTCAACGAGCTGAAGGAGAAGATCGACGCCCAGGCATAAGAGGCGCCTTGATACAAAACGCTTCACCCCCCGCCGGAAACGGGGAGGTGAAGCGTTTTTGCCGTTACAGCCGGTCCGCCTTGGATTCCGCGTACCACAGGTTCCAGGTCTGGCGGTAGATGCGGGCGGCAGCTTCCGTGTGGCAGACCATCCTCACGCGGCGGGGGTAGTCGTGGTCTGCCAGGAAGGTCATGATGGCGCGCAGGGCCACCGTGGCCGCCTGGGGGAGGGGGTAGCCGTAGACCCCGGTGGAGATGGAGGGGAAGTCCACGCTCTCCAGCTTCCGGGCACAGGCGATCTCCAGGCAGGAGCGGTAGCAGGAGGCCAGCAGCTCCGCCTCCCCCTTTCCGCCTCCCTGCCAGATGGGGCCGGGGGTCTGGATCACGTAGCGGGCGTGGAGGCGGAAGCCGTCGGTGAGCTTGGCGTGGCCGGTCTGGCAGCCCCCCAGGGTGCGGCATTGGGCCAGCAGCTCCGGCCCGGCGGCCCGGTGGATGGCTCCGTCCACGCCGCTGCCCCCCAGAAGGGTGGTGTTGGCGGCATTGACGATGGCGTCGGCGTGGGAGCCGGTAATGTCCCCCACGGTGATGGAAAACCTCTGCATGAAATCACCTTTTCTCTCTGGCGCCCCTCCGGGGAAGAAGGGGCTATGGCCTTATTTTACAACAGGGCGGGGAGGGATGCAAGATATCTCCGGGGATGGAGAACAGTTCTTGCATTTTATCCGGATTTATGGGATAATATTTCTCCTATAAGACCTGATGAAAAAGGAGCGGATTGGATGGCACCGCGTAAAATCGCTTTGCTGACGGACTCCTGCGCGGATCTGGCACCGGAACTTGCGGAGGAAAACGGAATCTTTGTCGTCCCCATGCGCATTTTGTGCGCCGACGGGGAGTACCGGGACGGAGTGGATATCTCCCCTGCGGATATTTATGAGCGGCTTCACCGGGGTGAGCTGCCCAAGACCTCCCTGCCCTCCGGGGACGACATCGGAAAGGCTCTGGAGGAGATCTGGGAGGGTGGCTATGACGGCGTGATCGCCGTGATGCTCTCCAGCGGCCTTTCCGGCACCTTCAACCTGGTGCGGCTGATGGCGGAGGAGTGCGCCGGGCAGCTCCCCATCCGGGTGTACGATTCCCTCAGCGGCTCCCTGGGCCAGGGCATGATCCTTTTGCAGCTTGCGGAGGACATCCGAAATGGCATGGGCTGGGAGGAGCTGACGGAGCGCCGCGCCCCCTATCTGGTTGAAAACACCTTCCCCGTTTTCTCTGTGGATACCCTGGAGTATCTGGAAAAGGGGGGCCGCATCGGCAAGGTCACCGCCGCGGCGGGGATGCTGCTGCAGATCAAGCCCATCCTGAGCTTTGCCGCCAACGGGCAGCTTCAATCCGTGGCAAAGGCCCGGGGCCGCAGCCAGGTGATGGACAGGCTGGTGGCCATGACCGCCAAGACCTGCGGCGGGCACCGGCGCTACAATCTGGCGGTGGCCAACGGCGGCGCGCCGGAGGAGATGGAAAAGCTACGGACGAAGCTCATCACCGCCCTGCCGGACTACGACCACATCTGGGAGGGCGAGATCGACGGAACCCTGAGCACCTATATCGGCGACGGCATCCTGGGCGCCGCGGTGCAGCTTCTGGACTGACCGGGAAAAGGCACCGCCCCGGGAAGGGGTTTCCTGAAAAAATGCCTCCTGCCCCATGGGCGGGGGGCTTTTCCTTTGGCCTAATCACGGCCCCCCCATGAAACGCCGGGGCGTCAGCGGCTCCGGGGCCGCCCGGGGGAGTGTGGATTTCCCCGGGGCTTTGTGATATGCTGGCAGGGAAGAAACCGGGATCTGGAGGAGGGAAATATGATCAGGGAAATGAAAAACAGCGACTGGGACCGGGTCAGGGAGATCTATACGCAGGGATTGGTCCGGGGGTATCCACATTCAATACCGAGTGCCCCTCTTTTGAAGAATGGGACGCTTCCCATATACGGGAGTGCAGGTATGTATATGAGGCGGACCACATGGTTGTGGGTTGGATCGCATTGTCCCCCACCTCCGGCCGGTACGCCTACAGAGGCGTTGTTGAAGTCAGCGTGTATGTTGACGACAGGTATCATGGCCAGGGGATCGGGACGGAATTGCTGAAGCGGGAATGCGCGGAAAGTGAGAAGGCGGGCTTTTGGAGCCTGTATGCCGCGATTTTTTCCATCAACCGGGCAAGCCTGGCCATCCACAGAAAGTGCGGCTTCCGGGAGGTGGGCTTCCGGGAAAAAATTGCAAAGGACAGATTCGGAGCGTGGCAGGATACGGTATTGATGGAGAGAAGGAGTCCTGTCATTCTGTAGGCCCGCAGGCTCCGGCCCGCATGGGGACGCGGACCCTTTGTGCGCCCTTCCATAAAAAAAGCCAGCATGATGCAAATCATGCTGGCTTTTTCGGTCTTGTTTTCCGGATATGGCTCCGAAGGGGAATCGTCAGTTCTTGGCGGCCAGGACCTTCTGCAGCCAGTCCTTGCCGTCCACAAAGCGGGAGACAATGTAGGAGACCACATAGTCGCCGGCGGAGTTGATCATGGTGGCGGGGGGGTCCACCAGGTTGCCGATGGCCACCAGGATGGGGAAGGCCACCTCGATCTGCTCGGGGAAGAAGATGGAGCAGATGAT
>JAEDEN010000107.1 GCA_016293265.1 Oscillospiraceae bacterium
AGGGTGGTCTCGTAGACGGTGCCGGTGTAGTAGTCCAGGCCCCGGGCGATGGTCAGGTCCACGGCGAAGTTCTCCTCGGGCACGCCGAAGGCGGAGAGGTACTTCACCACGGTTTTCAGCTCCGTGAGGCCCTGGTCGAAGGTTTCGTTTTTGCCGGTGTAGCCCTCCAGGGCGGCAAGAACCGCCTCGTTGCCGCCGCCGATGGCGATAAACTTCAAAATTTCGTCGGCCTGGGTCTCCGTCAGGGCGATCTCCTGGTCCATCAGGATGGCCTTTACCTTTTCGGGGCCGATCTTGTCCAGCTTGTCCACGGTCCGCATGATGTCCCCGGAGCGCTGGCTCAGATCCAGTATGGCGTAGAAGCCGTTGAGGATCTTGCGGTTGTTGACGCGGATCTGGAAACGCTTCAGTCCCAGGGTGGAGAAGGTTTTGTAGATGATGGCGGGAATTTCGGCCTCGTTGGAGATATCCAGCTTGCCGTCGCCGATGATGTCGATATCGGCCTGGTAGAATTCCCGGAAACGTCCCCGCTGAGCCCGTTCACCCCGGTATACCTTGCCGATCTGATAGCGGCGGAAGGGGAAGGTAAGGTCGTTGTAATGCAGGGCCACATACTTTGCCAGGGGCACGGTAAGGTCGAAGCGCAGGGCGATATCCGCGTCACCCTTCTGGAAGCGGTAGATCTGCTTTTCCGTCTCGCCGCCGCCCTTGGCGAGAAGGACGTCGCTTGCCTCGATGACGGGGGTATCCAGGGGGGTAAAGCCGTAGAGGGAATAGGTGCGGCGCAGGACCTCCATGATGCGCTCCATCTGCTGCTGGGGGGCAGGGAGCAGCTCCATGAAGCCGGAGAGGGTGCGGGGGGTCATTTTGGCCATAGTCAAGGCCTCCTTTTATCATGAAAATTTGGCTTTTTACATTATGTGTTGAGGACTTTTTGCGCTTTTCCCCTTATCTTCTTCGGCGCGGAATAAAGCGGGTGGGGGATTATTCCGTACTCTGGGGATGCAAATGCAAATCTGCCGGAGTAACGCAAAAAAATATGCTCCCGTCCCATTTGCTTGGGACGAGAGCGAATTCGCTTCGTGGTGCCACCCAAATTCAAGACCCCAAGGGTCTCCTTTGGCCTCCTGTTACGGGGAGGGTGCCGTGGGCGTTTCCGCCCCCGCTCCGCCGCTGTCCTTCCTCTGGTCCGGCCGGGACGCTTCCAGCGCTGCGTCCCTCTCTGTAGGCCGGCGGGTCAGAGTACTGCTGCGGCATCCGCGCGGTGACTGGATATCATATTATGCGATTTTTCCCCGCTTGTCAAGGGATAGGAGAGGGAGTGCCGTTGATACGCCAGTCCAGATCGCCCCGGGCAAGGCCCAGCACCAGCATTTCCGCGGTGGCGATGTTGCTGGCGAAGGGGATGTTGTTCTGGTCGCACAGGCGGGAGATATAGTTCACTTCTTTGCTGAGGCTTTCGCTGTTGGGATCATTAAAGAAGATGACCAGATCGAATTCGTTATAGGCGATGCGGGCACCGATCTGTTGGCTGCCGCCGTGGGTGCAGGAGAGGAAGCAATGGATGTCCAGACCGGTGTTGTCGGCAACCAGGTGTCCGGTGGTGTTGGTGGCAAACAGCTTGTGTCGGGACAGAATGCCGGCATAGGCGGTGCAGAATTGAACCATGAGATCCTTTTTATTATCGTGGGACATCAGCGCGATATTCATGGGGGGAAGCTCCTTTCTCCGTATTTATTATTTCTCTTTTGCCGTGTAGTTGGAGGCGTTTGCTCCCGGACCGGCGTCAGAAACGGAGGTTCCGGAAAGGTGAAGTGGGAGATTACCGAATGCGCAGCAGGGGGACGCGGCCGCCCTGAAGGCGTTTTGCGATGTTGCGGTAGGCCATGGCGGCATTCTGATGGGAGCCCAGCAGCAGCGGTACGCCTTGGTGAAGGCTCAGGGGGAGGTTGTCGTCCTCCGGAACCACCCCCAGAAGGGGCAGGCCCGCCTTGTCAATGGCGTCGTCAATGGTGGCGTGCATACTGCGCAGCATTTTTTTCCGCACCCGGTTTACCACCAGGTGCAGCTTTCCCGCCCCGAAGGAGGAAAGCTCCATCACCGTATGCTGGGCGTCCCGCAGGGAGGAGGCGTCTGTGGTGGTGACTACCACTGCCCGGTCCGCCGCGCAGGTGGCCAGGCGAAAACCGCTGCCCAGGCCCGCCGGTGCGTCCAGCAGGCAGAAGTCGAATCCCTGGCGGATTTCCTTCAGCAGCTCCGTCATTTCCCTCTCGGTCACCATGGGGGAGCGGAGGCGGGCGGGGGCGGTCAGCAGGAAAAGGCCCGGTACATTGGGGTGTTCCACCACTGCCATCTCCAGTGGGCAGCGGCGGCGGGCAACGTCGGAAAAGTCCATCAGAGCCCGGTCGGAAAGGCCCAGGGCCAGATCCAGGTTCCGGAGCCCCACGTCACAATCCAGGCACAGCACACGGCAGCCGGACATGGCGAGCGCCGTGCCTACGCCGGCGGCAAAGGAGGTTTTTCCCGTTCCGCCCTTGCCGGAGACCACAGCGATGCACTGACCCTTTGCAGACATGGACATGAGCCCCCCATCAACCAAAGTTTTTTACTACCAGTGAGCATTATACTGGATAACGCTTCCGGCGGCAAGCCGCAAAATGCATTAAACTATGATAATATGATTATTATAGCGGATTCTTCTTGATTTTTGCAAACATTCTGGGGTATTTTTTCGGAGTTGGTGCAATTTTTTTGATAAAGATCAGCCGGTGGCGGACTTCGGTCCCGGGAATGGCATAATCCCTCCACTGTTCTACACGGCCTCCCAGGGTGGCGATGGCGTTCTTGGCGCTGTCCAGCTCGGCGCCGGAGTCCACCGCCTTCATGGCGAGAAACCACCCACCCTCTTTCACCAGGGGGAGGCACAGCTCCGAGAGCATCTGCAGGTTGGCCACGGCCCGGGAGGTGACGATATCAAAGCTCTCCCGGTGGCCGGCGGCGAATTCCTCCGCCCGGCCGTGAACACACTCCACGCCCTCAAGATCCAGATCAGCGCAGACCTCCTTCAAAAAGTCAATGCGCTTGTTCAGGGAGTCCAGCAGCGTCAACTGGATGCTGGGCTCCACAATTTTCAGCGGAAGACCGGGAAAGCCTGCTCCGGTGCCAACGTCGGCCACCCGTTTGCCCTTGAAATCCGCAAGGGTCAAAAGTGCGGCGCTGTCCAGAAAGTGGAGGGCTGCCACATCCTTCGGTTCTGTGATGGCGGTGAGGTTCATCACCTTGTTCTTTTCCAGCAGCAGTTCCCCATAGCGTACCAGACGGCCGGCGCCCTCCGTGGGGAGGCCCAGGGCTTCAAGGCCCTGGCGCAACAGAGTCTCCATCACTTGTCTTTTTTCAGGAGGTCCCGGATCTCCGTCAACAGTTTTTCCTCGGCAGAGGGCTTGGGAGGCGCGGGGGGCGTCTCGGGCTCCGCAGGGGCTTCTTCCTTCTTGCGGTGGAGAGCGTTGATAAACTTAATGAGGCAGAAGACTGCAAAGGCGATGATGATAAAGTCCAGAATGGTGGCCAGGAAGGTGCCATACCGGATCGCTACTTCGGTAGCAGGGTCGATGGCGCCGTCGGCGCCGGCCACGGCGGCCTTCAGGACCAGCTTCCAGTTGGAGAAGTCCACACCACCGGTAAGCATGGAAACCGCGGGCATGATAACGTCGTTGACCAGGGAGGAAGAGATCTTGCCGAATGCGCCGCCGATGATAACGCCGACGGCCATATCCATCACGTTGCCCCGGGCGATAAAGGTCTTGAATTCAGCAAGAAAACCGCTGCTTTTTTCTTTTACTGCCATATAATGATAACCTCCTGTATTTTATTGCCAAGATACTACAAAATGGAGTTGAGGCTTGGGCGATTGTTACTTCTTGGTGGGCACCAGCAGTTCCTTGCCGCCCATGTAGGGACGCAGGACCTGGGGGATCTTCACGGTTCCGTCAGCCTGGAGGTTGTTTTCCAGGAAGGCGATGAGCATACGGGGAGGTGCCACGCAGGTGTTGTTCAGGGTGTGGCAAAGCTGCATCTTGCCGTTTTCGTCCTTGTAGCGGATCCGCAGGCGGCGGGCCTGTGCGTCGCCCAGGTTGGAGCAGGAGCAGACCTCAAAGTACTTCTGCTGGCGGGGGGACCAGGCCTCGATGTCGCAGGATTTCACCTTCAGGTCAGCCAGGTCGCCGGAGCAGCATTCCAACTGGCGGACGGGAATGTCCAGGGAGCGGAACAGCTCCACGGAGTAACGCCACAGCTTCTCGTACCAGGCCTTGGAGTCCTCAGGCTTGCAGACCACGATCATCTCCTGCTTTTC
>JAEDEN010000108.1 GCA_016293265.1 Oscillospiraceae bacterium
CCGACAAGCTGCGCCGCTGCATCATCGCCTATGAGCCCATCTGGGCCATCGGCACTGGCAAGACCGCCACCGCCGAGCAGGCAGGCGAGGTCTGCGCCAACATCCGCGCCACCATCCGCACCCTGTACGGTGCCCGTGTGGCCCGCAGCGTCACCATCCAGTATGGCGGCTCCATGAACCCCAAGAACGCCGCCGAGCTGCTGGCCCAGCCCGACATCGACGGCGGCCTCATCGGAGGCGCCGCCCTGAAGCCCGAGCAGTTCGTGGATATCATCAACGCCGCCAACCAGGAGTAAAATAGGATTCAGGGGGGAGCCTGCTCTCCCCTTGACTTCCCCCACACTCCTTTCACTTTTTGTGCCGGATCCTCCGGCGAGAGGAATCATTATGAATAAAACACCGACCACCCTCATTATCATGGACGGATTCGGCCTCACAGACGGCGCCGCGGGCAACGCGGTCCACGCCGCCAACACTCCACGGCTGAACCAGTTCTTCTCCGAGTTCGCTCACACCACCCTGCGCTGCTCCGGTCTGGACGTGGGTCTGCCCGACGGCCAGATGGGCAACAGTGAGGTGGGCCACACCAACATCGGCGCCGGCCGTGTGGTGTTCCAGGACCTGCCCCGCATCACCAAATCCATTTCCGACGGCGACTTCTTCCAGAATGAAGCCTACTGCCGCGCCATGGATAGCTGCCTCTCCCGCAAGACCAGCCTGCATCTGATGGGCCTTCTGTCTGACGGCGGCGTTCACTCCCACCTGGACCATCTCTTCGCCCTTTTGAAGATGGCCAAGGACAAGGGCCTGGAGAAGGTGTATATCCACGCCTTCCTGGACGGCCGTGACGTCTCCCCCACTTCCGGCGCGGACTTCGTGGCCGCTACGGTGGAAAAGTGCCGGGAGATCGGCGTGGGCAAGATCGCAACCGTCATGGGCCGTTACTACGCCATGGACCGCGACAAGCGCTGGGACCGGGTGGAGCAGGCCTACGACGCCATGGTCTATGGCGAGAGCGCCGTCTACAACCCCATCCCCGTGGCCGCCGTGAAGGACTCCTACGCCGCCGGCGTCACCGACGAGTTTGTGGAGCCCGTGGTCTGCGACCGGGAGGGCACCATCTCCGATAACGACAGCGTGATCTTCTTCAACTTCCGCCCCGACCGGGCCCGTGAGATCACCCGTTCCCTGGTGGACCCCGATTTTGACGGCTTCACCCGCCAGTTCTTCCCCCTGTGCTTCGTGTGCAACACGGAGTACGACGCCACCATGCCCAATGTAGAGGTGGCTTATCCCAGAAATTCCGTGCGCAACGGCCTGGGCGAGTATCTCAGCCAGATGGGCATGACCCAGCTCCGCATCGCCGAAACGGAGAAGTACGCCCATGTGACCTTCTTCTTCAACGGCGGCAGCGAGACCGTCTTCCCCGGCGAGGACCGGGTCCTCATCGCCTCCCCCAAGGTGGCCACTTACGACCTCCAGCCGGAGATGAGCGCCGTTGAGGTGTGCGACAAGTGTGTGGAGCGCATCGAGTCCGGCGCCTATGACGTCATCATCCTGAACTTTGCCAACTGCGACATGGTGGGCCACACCGGCGTCTTTGACGCCGCGGTGAAGGCCGTTGAGACCGTGGATACCTGCGTTGGCCGGGTGGTGGACGCAACACTGAAGATGGGCGGCATCGCCATGATCACCGCCGACCACGGCAACGCCGAGCAGATGCAGGAGGCCGACGGCAGCCCCATGACCGCCCACACCACCAACCCCGTTCCCTTCATTCTCTGCGGCGCCGGCACGGAGCTGCGCTCCGACGGCCGCCTGGCCGACATCGCCCCCACCATGCTGGATGTGATGGGCCTGGCCTGCCCCGAGGAGATGGACGGCAAGACGCTGATCCTGAAGTAAATTTCACAATACCGTCTTTTGCGTAAAAAGGAGGACGCCGCTGGGCGTCCTCCTTCTTCTTTATTTGGCATTACTTTCAATTATTGCCAATTATAAAAGAACTGATGATACTTCGTATCACTTAAGAGTTCATATACCAAGCAAACAAATGCCGCCGCAGCCGCTATTCCGTCCCCCTCATATGTAGCAACCAAATCATCTGTTTGCAAGTCAAACATTAAACCATCGTGACATCTTACTGCCGGGAAGGTAAACTCTGGAATTCTCGGCCTCGGAAGACCAGCTTGGTCGCAGCGCGCTCGTTCGTTGGCATACAAATCGGCAACTGTAAGGCTAACCCAATCGAGTGTATTAAACAAGCCAATACTTACTTCATGCTTGTAATCCCATATATTAACCTCACTATCTCCGCAAACTGACCCGGTATCATTAGTCTCATGGGGTGATAGGAATGCAGGAAGACTTTGTGCGGGACCGCATTACACAGCTGCGGCTGAAAAAGGGCGTCTCCGAATACCAGATGAGCTATGACCTGGGCCACAGCCGTGGATACATTTACAACATCTCCTCCGGAAAAGCCCTGCCGCCCATGAAGGAGTTCTTTTCCATCTGTGACTATCTGGAAGTCACTCCCCAGCAGTTTTTCGACGAGTCCGCCCAAAACCCGGAGCTGATCCAAAAGGCCCTGGAGGGGATGCGCCAGCTGGATGAGGATGACATGCTGATGCTCCTCGGCATCAGCAACCGTATGCTGAAAAAATGACCGCCCCCATCTGGAAGGCGGCCGCTGTGCAAAACAAAAAGGACGCATCTTTCGATGCGTCCTTTTTTATGTAGGTTACAGATATTTCTGCATTCCGTCGGTGGCGGCGGCAACATCAGCGCTGATGGTAACGGTGAACTTGATCCCGTTCTTCTCGCTGAACATATCCAGCCAGTTGAGGAAGGCCTCCGTTTCGCTGTCCACGTCACGGCCAACGGTCTTACAGAGGTTATCCACGAAAACGTGGGAAATGTCATAATTGCCGGCATACAGGCCGCTGATGAAGCCGCGGAACAGGTCATAGCTGTTGAGCTTGTATTCCTGGGCGTCGATCAGGCGGATCTTGTAGTGGATATCATACGTCATGTTGCGATTGGCCTCGATGCAAACAACGTTGCCGGGCTCGTCCTTCGCAGCATTGTTGATCATTTCAATGAGCTGCTTGGTCTTGCCGGAACCCTTACTGCCCATAATCAATCTAACCATAGTAAATCACTCCTGTCTTAAAAATCGCGGGGGATAGATTGCTATTGTAAGCATAGCATAAACCACCGGAAAACACAATGCAAAAAAGCAAGCGTTTTCTTTGTTTATAATACACGAATTCCGTGTTTTTCCACAGGGGCAGGCCCAAGGGCCCTCACTTGTTGAGCTTGGCCTCCAGCTCAGCCTTGCGGTCCTCGTAGCCGGGCTTGCCCAGAAGAGCGAACATATTCTTCTTATAGGCCTCCACACCGGGCTGGTCAAAGGGGTTCACGTCCAGCAGGTAGCCGGAAAGGCCGCAGGCATACTCGAAGAAATAGATCAGCTGGCCCAGGGCAGCGGCGTTCTTGCCGTCGCACTCAACAATGATGTTGGGCACACCGCCCTCGGTGTGGGCCAGGAGCGTACCCTCCAAGGCCCGGTCGCGGATGAAGTCCATGCTCTCGCCGGCCAGGAAGTTCAGCCCGTCGCCGTCGGCCTCGTCCCTGGGGACATAGAGCTGGCAGCCGGAGGCGCCCAGACGCACCACCGTCTCAAACATCAGCCGCCTGCCGTCCTGGATATACTGGCCCATGGAGTGCAGGTCCGCGGTAAATTCCACGCTTGCGGGGAAGAGGGCCTTGCCGTCCTTGCCCTCGCTCTCGCCGAAGAGCTGCTTCCACCACTCGGTCATGAAGCGGAAGGCGGGGTCGTAGCAGGCCAGGATCTCCACGCTGCGGCCGGAGCGGTACAGCTCATAACGGATGGCGGCATAGCGCCAGGCGGGGCTTGCGTAAGAAGCATCGGTGCACACGTCCATCATTTCCCGGGCGCCGGACATCAGGGCGTCAATATCCACGCCGGCAACAGCGATGGGCAGCAGGCCGACGGCGGTGAGGACGGAGAAGCGGCCGCCCACATCGTCGGGCACCACGAAAGTCTCCCAGCCCTCGGCATCCGCCAGGGACTTCAAAGCGCCCCGGGCCTTGTCGGTGGTGGCGTAGATACGCTCCCTGGCCCCTTCCTTGCCGTACTTCTTCTCCAGCAGCTCGCGGAAGAAGCGGAAAGCCACGGCAGGCTCG
>JAEDEN010000109.1 GCA_016293265.1 Oscillospiraceae bacterium
ACCCCACTAAGGGGCGGCTGTGGGCCGCCCCTTTAGGGAATGGAATGTTCGGATTAGTCAACGGTCTCGTAGTCGGCATCCACAACGTCGTCGCCGGGGTTGCCGCCCTGGGGCTGACCCTGGGCGCCGGTCTGCTGGTACAGCTTCTCGGACACGGCGTAGAATGCCTTCTGGACTTCCTCGGTGGCCTCCTTGATGGCAGCCACGTCATTGCCCTTGTTCAGCTCCTTCAGCTTCTCCACGGCGGCCTGGATGGGGGCCTTGTCGCTGTCGGAGAGCTTGTCGCCCAGCTCGTTCAGGGTCTTCTCGGTCTGATAGACGGTCTGATCGGCGGCGTTGTGGGTGTCCACCTCGTCCTTGCGGGCCTTATCCTCGGCGGCGTACTGCTCAGCCTCGCGGACGGCCTTCTCGATGTCCTCCTGGCTCAGGTTGGTGGAAGCGGTGATGGAGATCTGCTGCTCCTTGCCGGTGCCCAGGTCCTTTGCGGAGACCTTGACGATGCCGTTGGCGTCGATGTCGAAGGTGACCTCGATCTGAGGCACGCCACGGGGCGCGGGAGCGATGCCGCCCAGCTGGAAGCGGCCCAGGGTCTTATTGTAGGCAGCCATCTCGCGCTCGCCCTGGAGCACATGGACCTCAACGGAGGTCTGGCCGTCGGCGGCGGTGGAGAAGATCTGGCTCTTGTGGGTGGGGATGGTGGTGTTGCGGTCGATCAGACGGGTGAACACGCCGCCCATGGTCTCAATGCCCAGGGACAGGGGGGTGACGTCCAGCAGCAGGATATCCTGCACATCGCCGGTGAGCACGCCGCCCTGGATGGCAGCGCCGACGGCGACACACTCGTCGGGGTTGATGCCCTTGAAGCCTTCCTTGCCGGTGATGGTCTTCACGGCGTCCTGGACAGCGGGGATACGGGTGGAGCCGCCCACCAGCAGGACCTTGTGCAGGTCGGAGGCCTTCAGACCGGCGTCGGACATGGCCTGACGGACGGGCTTCATGGTGCGCTCCACCAGATCGGCGGTGAGCTCATTGAACTTGGCCCGGGTCAGGGTCACGTCCAGGTGCTTGGGGCCGGTGGCGTCGGCGGTGATATAGGGCAGGTTGATGTTGGTGGTGGTGACGCCGGACAGCTCGATCTTGGCCTTCTCGGCGGCCTCCTTCAGACGCTGCATGGCAACGCGGTCGGAAGCCAGGTTGATGCCCTCGGCCTTCTTGAACTCGGCAACCAGGTAATCCATGATTCTCTGGTCGAAGTCGTCGCCGCCCAGATGGGTGTCGCCTGCGGTGGCCAGAACCTCGATGACGCCGTCGCCGATGTCCAGGATGGACACATCGAAGGTGCCGCCGCCCAGGTCATAGACCATGATCTTCTGCTCGGATTCCTTATCCAGACCGTAGGCCAGAGCGGCTGCGGTGGGCTCGTTGATGATACGCTTCACATCCAGGCCTGCGATCTTGCCGGCGTCCTTGGTGGCCTGACGCTGGGCGTCGCTGAAGTAAGCGGGGACGGTGATGACGGCCTCGGTGATGGTCTGGCCCAGATAGCTTTCCGCGTCGTTCTTCAGCTTGGTCAGGATCATGGCGGAGATTTCCTGGGGGGTGTAGCCCTTGCCGTCGATGGTCACGTGGTAATTCTCGCCCATGTGACGCTTGATGGAAGAGACGGTGCGGTCAGCATTGGTGACAGCCTGACGCTTTGCCACCTGGCCGACCATACGCTCGCCGGTCTTGGAGAAGGCCACCACAGAGGGAGTGGTGCGGGTGCCTTCCGCGTTGGCGATGACAACGGGTTCGCCGCCTTCCAGAACGGCGACGCAGGAATTGGTAGTACCAAGGTCAATACCGATAATCTTAGACATAATGTTTTCCTCCTACTATATGAAAGTGAATTGTATATGAAGATTGTTTGTGAGATATGAGATATGAGATACGAGATATGAGATATGGAGATACGAGATATCCAGTATCTTATATCTCATATCTTATATCTTATATCTCAATTTGCCACTTGCACCATGGCGAAGCGGACGACCTTCTCGCCCACCTTGAAGCCCTTCTGGAAGACCTGGCAGATGGTGTTCTCGCCCAGGGTCTCATCCTCGGTGTGCATCACGGCGTTGTGCAGATTGGGGTCGAAGGCATCGCCGGGGGCTCCGAAGATTTCCACGCCCAGGGAGGTGAAGATCTTCACCAGCTCGGTCATGGTCAGCTCCACGCCCTTTTTGTAGGCGGCATCCTCGGTGGGCTGGTTCAGGGCCCGCTCCAGATTGTCGTAAACCGGAAGCAGCTTGCTGACGGCGTCGGCCTTGCCGTTGCCGTAGGAGGCTTCCTTTTCGCGGATGGTGCGCTTGCGGAAGTTATCGAACTCCGCAGCCAGCCGCAGGTAGGTATCGTGCTCTGCGTTGTATTTTTCCTCCCAGTTGACCTGGGGCTCCTCGATCACTTCGGCTTCCGCCGGGGTTTCTTGTTCTGTTTCCTCAAGGATCTCTTCCTGCTCAGGACACATATGCAGGTCCCTCCTTTATTCCTGTTTATTTTCAGGCTCCACGCTGCCGGGGAGCTGGGGGTTTTCGGGTTTGGCGAACATCTTGCTCAGGCTCTCGGCAAAGTAGCTCAGGCGGGCGGTGACCTTGGCGTAGTCCATTCTGGTGGGACCCACCACACCGATCATACCCTGCATGCCCTCGCCGATGTCAAACTTGGTGACCACCACCGAGGTATCCTTCAGTTCGTCGGCGATGTTCTCGGGACCCACGATGACCTTGGTGCCGTTGGCGCCCTGCATGACGGCGGGGAGGTTGCTGAAGGCTTCCTCGTCGATGCTGCTGAGCACCCGCTGGGCTTTGTCCACATCCCGGTACTCGGGAAGGCCCAGGAGCCTCGCCTGTCCGGCCACCGCAAGATCGGTGCTGTTGTGGGTTTTCAATGTCTCCGTGACGAAGTCCACGATCACCGGCACCAGACTGGCGGCGGACCCGGCGGAGCGCATGACCTTTTCCATTTTGTCCGCGGTGAACTCCTCCAGCGGAATTTCCGTCATGGTGGCGTTCAGCAGGGCGCTCAGCAGGTTCAGGTCGGTTTCGGAGACGTTCAGCGGCAGCTTGATGAGCTTGTTGACCACCCGCTCGCCGGAGAGCATCATCACCAGGATGAAGCTGCCGGGGCCGGCGGGAAGCAGATTGTAGCTCAGGACGGTGGCACCTGACTGCCGGGAAGCGGCGGAAATGGCGGGAAGGTTTGTGGCCTGGGAGACCAGCCTGGCAACCTTCTCCATCAGCTTATCCACCCGCTGCATCTTCTCTTCGATGGCGGTGTTGATGGATTTTGTTTCATCCACGCTGAGGCGGTAGTCCATCATCAGCTCATCCACATACAGCCGGTAGCCTGCCGCCGACGGAACCCGTCCGGCGCTGGTGTGGGGCTGCTCCAGATAACCCATGGTGGTGAGGTCTGCCATTTCATTGCGGATGGTGGCGGAGGAGTAATTCATATCCGGCAGCTCGGTGATGGCTTTTGAACCAACCGGCTCGGCGGTGCGGATATACAGGTCAACCACGCTGCGCAGGACCTTCTTTTTCCGTTCGGTGAGTTCCATGAACCTCCTCCTTTCCTTTAGCACTCAATCTCCCTGAGTGCTAAGCACACTATACCAGAGAGTGCCAAAATTGTCAAGTCCCTGATTTTAAATAATCCATTAACATTTTGTCCCCCAATTTTGAACAAAGAAAAGAATCCGCCATTTACTATTCCACCGAAGGTTTGTATAATACAATATAATATGTTTTTTGGCTTTCGCCACAAAACGGCAAATTGAAATTTAGCGGGGCGAATTACCAACCATTGTAGGGGAGGATATTATCCTCCCGCGCGGTGGGGCCGTCCAATCCTGTATTATGTTGGGCGAATTCGTACAATGCTGGACAATGAACCATTCAACCAACCACGCAGTTATCCCACGTGGCGGGAGGATAATATCCTCCCCTACAGTGGCTGGGTAATTATTCGATCACATCCTGCAATACTCTTCGTGCAAAGGAGCGCAAACCATGGGTCGGGAATTTGAGCTGAAATACAGGGCCAGCCAGGAGCAGCTGGAGGCCATGAAAACTGTCTACGGCGGGGGTAAAACCATCGCCATGGAGACCACCTATTACGACAACCCAGACGGCGAATTCGCAA
>JAEDEN010000029.1 GCA_016293265.1 Oscillospiraceae bacterium
AAGGGGCGGTTTTTTGTTACCGGCCAACTTCCCGGTACAAGGTGGCGGCGTCGGCCTGCTTCACTGTCTCCTGGACGGAGAGGACCTCCACCGTCAACGTGCGCACACCGAAGCGCAGGGTGATCTCGTCCCCCACCTTCACGTCGTAGGAGGCCCGCTGGGGCTTGCCGTTGACGCTGATGAGGCCGTTGTCGCAGGCCTCGTTGGCCACCGTCCGGCGCTTGATGAGCCGGGATACCTTCAAATACTTATCCAACCGCATAAGCTACTCCAATCTCAGGGAGAAATTCAAAGGGGGGACTTTGTCCCCCCTTGATTTCGCACCCCAGGGTGCAAAACAAATTCCAATTGTTTTCGCCGCCACAGATGCGCAGCCAAAACACCCCGGCCGCCGCTCCGGGCGGCGTTCACCGGCAGCGGTGCCGCCGGTGGGGGATCGAAAGGGGGATGGAATCCCCTTCTTACTTAGAAACGGCGTCCTTCAGAGCCTTGCCGGCCTTAAAGGTGGGAACCACGGAAGCGGGGATCTCGATCTCTTCCTTGGTCTTGGGGTTGCGGCCCAGGCGGGCAGCCCGCTTCTTCAGTTCAAAGGAACCAAAGCCAACCAGCTGCACCTTCTCACCCTCCTGCAGGGCGGCGGTGATGGTATCCAGGGCGGCGGTGATGACAGCCTCCGCATCCTTCTTGGAAACGTCGGCCTTGGCGGCAACGGCATGGATCAGTTCTGCCTTATTCATTGTGTAGTCCTCCAATAAACTTTTGTAAGATCAATCTATTCTTAACGCAGCAACGTGTTAAGACTCTTTCTTGCTGTTCTCCCACAGGGCAAGCAGCTCCGCCTGGGAGCACTCGTCCAGAGGCTTTTCCGTATGCTCCTCCACGGAGCGGAAGCGCTTTGCAAACTTGTCGCAGGCACAGTGGAGGGCTTCCTCCCCCTCCAGGCCATTCATGCGGGCGATCTTGCCGGTGATGAAAAGGATGTCGCCCACCTCTTCCTTCACTCCGTGAGGCGCGTCTGCGGCCCGGTTTGCCTCCAGGGCCCGGCGCAGCTCCCCTACTTCCTCCTCCAGCTTATCCAGGGCGCCCCAGACGTTGGCATATTCAAAGCCGGCCTTGGCAGCCTTGCTCTGGAGCTTTTCCGCCCGCCAAAGGGCGGGGAGGGTATGTGGCACGGCCTCAATGGCGTCGGCGGTGGAGCGCTGGCCTTTTTCCTTCCGCTTGAGAACCTCCCAGTTCGCCAAAACCTCATCGCTGGTGTCTGCCCTGGTATCGGCAAAGACGTGGGGATGGCGGTAGACCATCTTTTTGGCAATGCCGTCGATGACATCCTCCATGGTGAAGCGGCCCCGCTCCCGTTCGATCTGGGCGTGGAAGACCACCTGCATCAGCACATCTCCCAGCTCCTCGCAAAGATCGTGCCCATCGTCCCGGTCCAGGGCGTCCAGCACCTCGTAAGTCTCCTCCAGGAAGTTGCGCCGGATGGAACCGTGGGTCTGTTCAGCGTCCCAGGGGCAGCCGCCGGGAGCGCGGAGGATTCGGATGATCTCCACGAGATCGTCGAAGTCATAGCGGTTTTTACATTGAAAATCTACCATAGTTTGCCTGCCTTTGCAAGATTTTTGTGGCTCAAGCCCGGAATATGTGTAACTTTTTTACTTAAGATGAAGGATTCTTGCAATCTTTTCGCCGTGGGCGATGCCCTTCACATCCTCCGCGCGCAAAATGCGCAGCACGATGACCAAAACGCCGTACACCACCACGCCTGCGCCGATGCCGATGAGGGTGGCCAAAGCGTTTCCGCCGTAGGAATTCGCGGCGTTCAGCGCGCCGCCCACAAGGTTATAGACCCCCTTGGCGCACACGCCCATGAGAAGGGAGGCCACCACAGGCTTTGCGAAGATGGAGATGTATCTGGGCTTCTGGGGGGAGTATTTCCACACGAAGAACAGGTTCAGCGCAACGATGACGCCATAGCAGCAAAGGGTGGAGTACTTGGCTCCGTGGATGTTGATATCGGGATTTCCCACCAGGAAGTAGTTCAGCACCACCTTTACAACGCCGCCCGCGATCACAGTAAAGATGGGGATTTTCTCCTTGCCGTAGGTCTGCAAAATCGCATTGGTCAGGATCATGATGCAGATGAAGATGCAGGCGATTCCCAGGACCGCCAGATGGGGCCCGGAGAACCAGGCGGCTTCCCGCTGGGCAGGAAGCACCAGGCGCATGATGGGGGTGGAGAGGGCGCTCAGGCCGATGCCCGCCGGCAGGGCCAGCAGGGCCAAAAGCCGGAAGCCGGTGGAAATGGTGCGGTTTGCCCCCGCGTAGTCCTTTCTGGTCAAGGCCGCCGCCGCATAGGGAATGAGGCTGGTAGTAACGGGATAAACGAAGGAGGCCACCATATTCACCATGTCCATGGCCCAGGAATACTGGCCCTTCAGGGCGGCAGCCGCCTCCTCGGTAAGACCCAGCCCCGCCTGAAGCTGGCCCAGGATGATCTTGGTGTCCACCACGGTAATGATACTCATGGCAGAGCCGCTGAGGGTAATGGGGATACCGATGGCCAAAATGGCCCGCACCAGGTCGCCGGAGGGGGAGGGAACGTCCAGGGAATTGGTATGTGTCCGGTGGCGCAGGAGATATAGGATCAGGAACAGCAGGGAAAATACTGTGCCCGCCGTAACGCCGAAGATGGCACCGGCAGCGCCGATGTCCAGAGTCTTCCCCATGTGCAGCAGATACCAGGCAAGGGGCAGACCCAAGCCCAGCTTGCACAGCGCCTCCAGCACCTGGGAGGCGGCGGTGGGAGTCATGTTGCCCTGGCCCTGGGTATATCCCCGGATACAGGCCAGCAGGCACACGCAAAAGACTGCCGGGCTCAGCACCCGGATGGGCCAGAAGGCGCTCTTATTGTTCTGGAACTCCGCAAGCTGGGCCGCGCAGGTATACATGAACACCGTGCCCACAAGGCCGATGACAAAGAACAGCACCAGGGCCACCCGCAGGATCTTCCGCTTCTCATTTTCCCGTCCCTGGGCCTGGGCCTGGCTGGTAAGCTTGGAGATGGCCAGGGGGAGGCCGGCGGTGGAGAGGGTCAGCAGAACGCTGTAGATCTCGTAGGCGGTGTTGAAATAAGTCTTGCCCACATCTCCCAGGATATTATTCAGCGGCAGCTTATAAAAAGCGCCGATGAGCTTGACGATGGCCACCGCCGAAGCAAGGATGGCGGCGCCGCCTAAAAAGGACTGCTTTTTCGGTTGATTCGACATGGGCAAATACCTCGATCTGTCTTAGGATGCTGATAGTTTATGCGTGAAAAACGGGCGGATGCCATCCGCGGTGCGCAGACAGGGGCCGGTGGTTCCACCGGCCCTTATCCGCGGTCATTTCACATGGTCTCCAGGCAGGCCCGCACCAGGGCGGAGAACTTTTGGGAGGAACGGGCGGCGATCTCCATGACCTCCTCCCCGGAGAGGGGCTGGGGCAGGATGCCGGCGGCCATGTTGGTGCAAAGGGTCAATCCCAGCACCTGCATGGAGCAGTGGGCGGCCACGATGCACTCCGGCACGGTGGACATTCCCACCGCGTCGGCTCCCAGGATCCGGGCCATGCGGACCTCTGCGGGGGTCTCGAACTGGGGGCCGGGGAAGTACATATAAACACCCTCCCGGAGCCCAAGATCCAGGGAAGCGGCGGCCTTGCGGGCCACCTCCTGCAGCCGGGGCGTAAACACATGGCTCACATCCGGGAAACGGGGGCCGAAGGCCTCCACGTTGGGGCCGCACAGGGGGCTGACGCCAAAGAGCTTGATGTGGTCGGTGATGAGCATGATGTCACCGGCGGAAAAGTGCTCGTTCACGGCGCCGGCGGCGTTGGTGACAAGGAGGGTATCCGCCCCCAAAAGCCGCAGCACCCGGACGGGGTAGCTGACGTCAGCAAAGCTCCAACCCTCATAGGTGTGAAGGCGGCCCTGCATCACGGCCACGTCCTGACCGCCCAAACGGCCGAAGACGAACTGACCCTTATGGCCGGGAGCGGTGGAAAACTTCATATGGGGGACTTGGGAATAGGGCACGACGATGGGGTTTTCTACCTCGTCTCCCAAAAAGCCCAGGCCGGAGCCCAGGATCAGCAAGACTTTAGGCTGGAAGCCGCCCAACTTTTCCTTCAGGGCCTGGGCGCTTTCCTGATACTGCTCCATTGTATAGAATTCCATTACAGTTTTCCTCCGCACTCCCTGCAAAATTCATCTCCCTCCCGGACAGGCGCACAGCAGGTGGGGCACTTGGCCTCCTCCCGGGCATCGCCGCCGGAAAGTTCCGCGATTTGGGCATTGAGGGCGTCGATCTCCTCCAGCTTTTTCAGCAGCACTTCGGAATCGGTGGGATTGCCGATGTGGGTGGCGTAGAGCATCCCGCCCAGGTCCCGCAAGGCGGTGTTGACCTCGTTTTTCAGCTCCGCGATCCGGATGTTCACCTTGGCGGTGCTGAGCAGCTCAGCCCCCGCCTGGGCAGCGGCATAGGCAACGTCGGCGGCAGTCTCTTTGGCGTCCAGGGCGGTACGGCGGACGGTCTCCAACAGTTCCATCAGCTTTTCGTTCATGGGAAGTCCTCCTCTTTAGTAAGATGCGTAGCTGCTGCCGCCGATAAATTCCCGGCTGAGGGAATCCGGCGCCACGCAGCTGGCGTCCATGGGCTCGATCCTTTCAAAGGCGCGGAGTATTTCCTGTACGAAGGGGTACTGCCCTGCGGGGATAGCCTCCAGCAGAGGCACCACCATGGGCTTGAGGACGGCATATTCAAAAGCCAGGGAGGAATCGAACATCAGGTTCGCGTTTTCCTTATAGGGGGAGATATACAGTTTCTCTCCCCGGCGGACATTGGCCCACATTTTCAGGGTGAAGGCGGCATCGCTGCCCCGGAACTGGTAATCCCGGACGATACGGCGGCACAGCCGCAGCCAGGAGCGGGGGAAAATCACGTTGCCGGCGTCATCCACCAGGTCGCTGAGGGCAGCGATATAGAGCTTGAAGGCCTTGGGGTTCTTGCCAACGATGATGTCATTGAGAGCATGAATGCCCTCGAAGATGGCCAGCTCATCGCTCCCCAGGCGCATGGGCTGGGAGAGGATGTCGGAGCGCATCTGCCGGGCAAACTCATACTTGGGGATGTGGATGGTCTCCCCCCGGTCCAGCATGGAAAAGTGGCGGTTCAAAAGCTCCACATCCAGGCAGAAGGGAGACTCATAGTCGATATCGCCCTCCCGGTTGCGGGGGGCGGTCTCAGGGTCAATGGTGTTGAAGTAATTGTCCATGGAGACGGTGTGGGTCTCCACGCCCATGTTGTCCAGCCGCTCCTCGATCTTCATGGCGGTGGTGGTCTTGCCGGAGCCGGAGGGGCCGGAGAGCAGGATGATATGGGACTGGTCCCGGTGGGCGGCGATCTGCTCTGCCGCCGCGCACACCTTTTCGCTAAAGGCCGCGTCGCATTCCCGGGCAAAGCCCTTGGGGTCCGAGCGGACAGCTTCGTTGATCTGACTGAGTTGATACGGCATAGTTAGGCTCCTTTCCTGAACGGACGATGGAGAAGGGCGGCCTGAGCCCCCTTCATCTTATGAATAGAAGGCGGCGAAGGCGGCCTGATTGGCCTGCCACTTCTCCGGCCGTTCCGTGTACTCCTTGGGGTACTTGGGGTTAAAGGCCCTTTGAATGTCCCGGCCGTCACCGCCCACCATCTTGGTGGAGCCGCCTGCGCCAAAGGACAAAATAGAGCAAAGCTCCGACATGATATAGATATTATACCAGCATTCCGCTCCCGGCGCGCACCAGCCGATGTTTTCAAAGCTGCCGGACATATATTTCTGCCGGTAAAGGTAATAGGGAACGTGGCCCGCACGGCGCAGGGCCGGGGCGGCTCCCTCCAGCATCTGCGCCACCTCCGCCGCACCGGGGATGGAAAGCCCCTCCGTCAGGATGCGGCTGCCCTTTTTCAGCGCCAGGGTGTGTACGGTCACATTGTCGGTGCCGAAGGCCAGGCACTTTTCCAGGGACCGGGCAAAGCCCTCCGGCGTATCCTCGGGCAGGCCGGCGATCAGATCCATATTCACGTGGGGAAAGCCGTATTTTGCCACCAGCTCCATGGCGTCTTCAATCTCCGCCGCGCTGTGGCGGCGGCCGATGGCCCGGAGGACGTGGTCCTCCATGGTCTGGGGGTTGACGCTGATCCGGGTAACGCCGTGGGCCTTGAGGACCGCCAGCTTTTCCGCCGTGATGGTGTCCGGGCGCCCGGCCTCCACCGTGATCTCCTCGCAGCCCTCCAGGCTCTCTTCCAGGGCGGTGAGGATGCGGTCCATCTGTCCCACGGTGAGGGTGGTGGGGGTTCCGCCCCCCATATAGAAGGCCCGGACGCGAAGGCCCCTCTCCCGCACCATTTTCCCTCCGGCGCGGATCTCCGCCAAAAGAGCCTCCACATAAGGAGGGACCAGGGAGAAGCTCCGCTCCACAGAGTGGCTCACGAAGGAGCAGTAGGCGCAGCGGGTGGGACAGAAGGGGATACCTACATAAAGGGCGATGTCTCCCTTTTCCAGGCGGCCTGCGGCCCGGAGGGCCATGGCGCCGGTCTCCAGCGCCAGGCCGGAGCGCTCCGGGGTCACGAAGTACTCCCGCTCCAGCATCTCCCGGGCCTCCTCCGGGCTCTTCCCCTGGGAAAGGGCCCGGGTTACCAGCTTATCCGGCCGCACGCCGGTCAGCATCCCCCAGGGGGGCCTTTCACCGGTGACCTCACAGGCCGCCTGATAGAAGGCCTTGGCGATGACGTGCCGCCGCTGGCCCTCCTTTTCATAATCCGTGCCCGTGAGAAGGGCGGCCGCGTCGGCGTCAGCCCGCCTTCCGTGGAAGGAAAGCGACACATGGCACCTTCCCTCCTCCAGGGAGATGACGGACCAGGTGTCGTCCCCGGGCAAAATGGGCTCGTAAACGGGCAGCTCTCCGGGGAGGAGGTTCATCAAACTCTGCTCCACGGTGTAGCGCTCGTCGTGGCCCTTCAATACAAGTTTCATCCGAAATACCCCTTACCCATAGCCTGCATCATAAAGGGATTGCGCCGCCGCTCAGTCTCCATGGTGGAATCCTCCATGTGGCCGGGAAGGACCTTCCAGTCCCCCTCCAGCTCCCCAAGGCGCTTAAGGGAAGCCAGGATGGCCTTCATGCTGCCGTCAGGAAAATCCGTACGGCCGCAGGAACCGGCAAAGAGGGTGTCGCCTGTGAAGAGGCAGTCCCCGCATTTCAGGGTCACGGAGCCTCCGCTGTGGCCCGGGGTGGCCAGAACCTCCACCCGCAGGGAGCCCACGGGGATCACATCCCCCTCGTCGTAGCTTTTGGCCCGGTCGATGGGCGGGCACAGCTGCCACATCCGGGCATCCTGGTGCTGGTCCCGGCAGTTGAGATATACCGGCACCTCCGGCCAGGCCTCCTGAAGCCCGGCAACGCCGCCGGTGTGGTCATAGTGGCCGTGGGTCAGCAGCAGGGCGCAGGGCGCGCAGCCGGTGTCCTTCACAGCCCGGATGATCCGCTCCTCCTCTCCGCCGGGGTCGATAACGGCGCAGCGCTTTTCCCCTTCGTCACACAGGAGGTAGCAATTGGCCTGGATGGGGCCGACAGGCATCACAATGATTTTCATCCTCCGTGTCCCTCCGTATCAAAAAGAATCGTCACCGGTCCGTCGTTTCGGGAGTCCACCTGCATATCCGCCCCGAACTCTCCGTGTTCCACGGGGAAGCCCCGCTCCCGGCACCTGGCCATGAAGGCCTCATACAGGGGGATGGCCACATCCGGCTTGGCCGCGCCGGAAAAGCCCGGGCGGCGCGAGGATGTGTCGGCATACAGGGTAAACTGGGAAACCACCAGCAAGCTTCCTCCCACCTGTTCCAGGTTTCGGTTCATCTTGCCGTTTTCATCTTCAAATACCCGGAGGTTGCAGATCTTGTCCGCCAGCTTCACGGCGGTTTCGGGACCGTCGTTGGGCCCCACGCCCAGCAGGACCAAAAAGCCCTGGCCGATCTGGCCGTTAATCCTGCCGCCGATGGTAACGGAGGCGTGCTGCACACGGGTTACAACTGCACGCATAGGGGTGCTCCTTTCGATTCTTCTGCCATCCCATCAGGGAGGCCGTACTTAACCGGCGGGCCGGTTCACCTTCAGCACGCCCGAAATCTGGTTCAGCTTGTTCATCAGCGCGGAAAGCTGCTTGCTGTCCTTCATGCGCACCTCAATGCGGAAGATGGCGAATTCATCCTCGGTGGAGCGGGAATGAATCCCCAGGACAAAGCTGTTGGTGGTGGAAAGGGCGGCGGAGATGTCCAGAAGAAGGTTGCTCCGGTCCTTGCAGACCACCTCCAGGGTAGTGGGATAGCTGTCGTTGGTGTCGGTGCCCCAGGAGACCTTGATCCAGCGGCCCGCCTGGTCGGGGGCAGAGCGCTTCTCCGGGGATGCGTTGGGGCAGTCCGCCCGGTGGACGGACACGCCGTAGCCCCGGGTGATAAAGCCGATGATCTCGTCGCCGGGAACGGGGGTGCAGCACTTGGAGAACTTCACCAGGCAGTTGTCCAGGCCCTCCACCACGATCCCCTGCTCGCTTTTGGCCTTTTTCTTGGCCGGGGAAGGCGGCGCGGCCTCCTCCTTGGCCTCGGCGGCCTCGGCGGCCAGCTTTTCCGCCTGGTGGAGCTTGGCCACGCGCTGAATCTCTCCCTGCATACGGCTCACGGCCTTCTGGGCCGTGAATCCGCCGTAGCCGATAGCGGCGTACATCTCATCCAAAGAGGCGTAGGAGACCTTCTTCAGAATCCCGTGCAGCACCTCGGGATCGGTGATATCCTTCATGGAGATGCCGCAGTGTTTCAGCTCAGCTTCAAAGCTGGCCCGGCCGTTGGCAATATTCTCCTCTTTCTTTTCCTTCTTGAACCACTGGCGGATCTTGCTGCGGGCCTCGTTGCTCTTGGCGATTTTCATCCAGTCCCGGCTGGGGCCCTTGGCGTTCTTGGAGGTGAGAACCTCCACCACATCGCCGTTTTGCAGGGGATGGTCCAGCGTGACGATCCGGTTATTCACCTTGGCGCCCACCATCCGGTTGCCCACGGCGGAATGGATGGCGTAGGCAAAGTCAATGGGGGTGGCGCCGGCGGGCAGGTTCTGCACGTCGCCGTTGGGGGTGAAGACGAAGACGCTGTCGGCAAACATGTCGATCTTCAGGGAATGGATATATTCTTCGGCGTCGGCGCCCTCCTGGTTTTCCAAAAGGCGGCGCACCCACTCATAGCGGCCCTCCGTGCCGCTGCCCTGGCCGTTTTGCTTGTACTTCCAGTGGGCGGCCACGCCGTATTCAGCCACCTCGTGCATCTCCCTGGTGCGGATCTGCACCTCGAAGGGAATGCCGTCGGGGCCCATGACGGTGGTGTGGAGGGACTGGTAGCCGTTGGGCTTGGGGGTGCCGATATAGTCCTTGAACCGGCCCAGAATGGGCTTATAGAGGTCATGGACCACGCCCAGCACGTTATAGCAGTCGCCCACGGTCTCAACGATCACCCGGAAGGCAAACAGGTCGAAGATCTCCTCCAGGGAACGGTTCTGGGCGAACATTTTGCGGTAAATGGAGTAGGGATGCTTCATGCGCCCGTAGATGATGTGCTTGACGCCCATCTCGTCCAGGCGGCGGCTCATCTGCTCCTGCATCCGGCCCATGAAGACCTCGTACTCGGGGCGTTTGGCCTCGGTCTTGGTAATGATCTCCTCATAGGCCACAGGGTCCAGGTACTTCAGCGACAGGTCCTCCAGCTCCCACTTCATGCGCTGCATACCCAGGCGGTGGGAAATAGGTGCGTAAATCTCCATGGTTTCCAGGGACTTTTGTTTCTGTTTAGGGGGAGACTGGTACTCCATGGTCCGCATATTGTGGAGGCGGTCCGAAATTTTAATGAGGATAACCCGGATATCCTTGCTCATGGCGATGAGCATTTTGCGCAGATTCTCCATCTGCTCGTCTTCCTTGGTGGCATACTGGATCCGGGTCAGCTTGCTGACACCCTCCACCAGATCGGCGATGGTGGGGGAAAAGATCTTGGAGATCTCCGCATGGGTGGCTTGGGTGTCCTCGATGACGTCGTGGAGCAGGGCGGCCTCGATGGACTCGGAGTCCAGCTTCAGCTCCTCCGCCACAATCTGGGCCACAGCCAGGGGATGGATAATATAAGGCTCTCCGCTTTTGCGCTTTTGTCCCCTGTGGGCCTTCTCCGCGTATTCATAGGCAGCCCGGATCCCCACAAAATCGGCGGCGGGGTTATAAGCCCGCACCGTTTTCTCCAGCAGCTCATATTGTTCCTGAATCGTCATACGATCACCTCTCAATGATTGGCGTCCCGGAGGCGCGCAAGATAGGGGCAGGCGAAAAGATCCACCTTTCCCTGGGTATGGTTCAAGCAGAGGACCATGGTGTCTTGTTTTTTCTGCACCGTGATCAGTCCCCGCTCGGCAAAAACTTCAATGGCCAAGTCCGCCCGCAGGAAGCTCTCCGTCCCGCCGGTGCGGGCGGAAAGGGAGCGGAGATAGGGCAGTGTCTCCACCTCCGCCTTGCCCTGGCGGAGATGGTGCTCCAGCGCCACCCAATAAGCGGCAAACAGCTCCCGGGTGGCACGCAGGCGGACGCATTCCTGGGGGGTAATGCGTTTACCGGCCGTCAGCCGTTCCACCAGCTCCAAGGCCTCCGCCTCGTGGCGGCTGGGAGAGAGGGAGGAGCGGATGTCCACCAGCTGCAATTGCAGCGTGGTGTTGCCCCGGAAGGTATTGGCCTGGAGATAGAAGGCTGCGTCCACCCGCATTCCGGCGCAGACGCCGCACTCGGCCTCGGTGGCGGAAAAGAAGATGGCGTCGAAGCGGCTGGAACCCTTGGAAAGGCGGAGCTTCAGATGCCGCCCCTGTCCCACGGATTGAATGGTATCCACCGTGGCGCCCAAAAGGGCGAACACCGGCCGGGGATTGCCCGCGCCGTAGGGCTCCAGCAGTTCCAGGTGCTCCACCTGGTCCAGCGTCACATCGGCGGGAGAGGAAATGGCGGCGTCCACCTCCAGGGAGGACACCGGCGGCTCTCCTCCGGAGGCAGAGCGGACATAGCGGTTCATACGGGTGCGGAAGGAATCAATATTCTCCTCGGGAATGGTGAAGCCCGCCGCCAGCTCGTGGCCGCCGAAGCCGTCCAGCAGGTCCGCGCAGGACTCCAGAGCCGAGAAGAGGTTGAACCCGCCGTAGGAGCGGCAGGAGCCCTTGCCGGTACCGTCCTTCAGGTGGATCATAAAGCTGGGGCAGGAATATTTCTCGCTCAGGCGGGAGGCAACGATGCCCACCACACCCTGATGCCAGTTTTCACTGGAAAGGACCAAGGCATTCCGTTCCTCGCTGCGCAGGCCTTCGATCTGACGGATGGCGTCGGCACAGATGGCCTGCTCCACCGCCTGGCGCTCCCGGTTCAGGTCACACAGCGCCACGGCCAGGGCCTCCGCCTTGGCGGGATCGTCGGTCTCCAGAAGGTCCGCGGCCAGATCTGCCTCCCCCATGCGCCCGGCGGCGTTGATGCGGGGGGAGAGGACAAAGCCCACCTGGATGGAGGTAATGGGCTTACCCAAAAGCCCCGCCTCTTTCAAAAGGGCGTGAATCCCCACGAAATCCGTATGGGGCAGGGCGTCCAGGCCGCAGGAGACGATGGTGCGGTTCTCCCCCTCCATCCGCACCACATCGGCGATGGTGCCGATGGCGGCCAGCGTGCAGTACCGGGCAAAAAGGGCATCCTCCCGGTTCTCGCCTCCCAGGGCCAGGACCAGCTTCAGCGCAACGCCCACTCCAGCCAGGTGCTTAAAGGGATAGGGGCAGTCGGAGCGGTGGGGGTCCACCACGGCGGCGGCCTCCGGCAGGGTCTCCTTGCACTCGTGGTGGTCGGTGACCACCACATCCATGCCCAGGGAGTTGGCATAGGCCACCTCTTCGTTGCCGGTGATGCCGCAGTCCACGGTAATCATCAGCGTGGCCCCCTGGTCGTGAAGGGCGTGGATGGCATCCCGGGAAAGGCCGTAGCCATCCTCAATGCGGCGGGGAATGTAGCGCAGGCACTTCACGCCGCAGCTTTTCAGATAATCCATCAGCAGCACTGTGGAGGTGATGCCGTCCACATCATAGTCGCCGAAAACGGCGATGGTCTCCCCGCCGGCGATGGCGCGCTGAATGCGCTCCACCGCCTTGTCCATGTCCTTCATCAGCATGGGGGAAGTGGTAAGGCTGCGCTCCCGCTCCAGGTACACGGCGGCCTCCTCCGGGGTGGAAACGCCCCGGCTGGCCAGCACCAGGGAAAGGAGATAGGGGTAGCCCGCGCCGCACAGGACGGCCATGTCTCCCTGGGCCGCCGTACCGATATTCCAGCGTTTGAATTTCATAAGGGCCCCTCCTCCTTTCCGTATCATAAACGGCTAACTGCCGCATGAATCTAAAATAACTATTTTATTATATCAGAAAACGACGGCGGCGTAAAGGAAAAAACAGATGTTTCCCCTGGATTTGCCCGTCTTCCCCGGGCCGAAGGAACTTCTTTCGGCCCATCAGAGGAGGGCACGCAAAAAAAGGACGCCAAGAGGCGTCCTTTTTACCGCGGTCCGGTTCCCTCTGACAGGGAGGTCTTCCCGCAGCTATATTCAGTTCCCGCATTCGATGGAAATTCTGTTGAACATCCCCAGCACATCGTCGATGCTGGTGGCCTTCTTCTCCTCTCCGGCCCGGTCCAGGACGATGTGGCCCTGGTTCATCATGAGAAGGCGGTCGCCGTATTCCACGGCGTAGCGCAGGTTGTGGGTCACCATCATGGCGGTGAGCTTCTTTTCCCGCACCACCTTGTCCGTCAGCTCCATGATGACCTCCGCCGTCTTGGGGTCCAGGGCGGCGGTGTGCTCATCCAGGATGAGGAAATTCAGGGGCGTCATGGTGGCCATCAGTAGCGCCACAGCCTGCCGCTGGCCGCCGGAGAGGGCTCCCATCTTCACATCCAACTTATCCTCCAGGCCAAGGCCCAGGGACTGGAGCTGGTCCCGGTAAAAATCCACCCGCCTGCGGTTCACAGCCCGGCCCAGGCTGAAGGGCTTCCCTTTATTTTCCGCAAGGGACATATTTTCCAGCATGGTAAGGCCCGGGCAGGTGCCCGCCGCCGGATTTTGATACACCCGGCCCATGGAGGCGTAGCGCTGGTACTCCCTGAGCTTGGAAATGCTCTGTCCGTTCACCAGCACATCGCCCCCCTCAATGGGGATGGAGCCGCAGATGATGTTGAGCATGGAGGTCTTGCCGCTTCCGTTGCTGCCCACGATGGAGACAAACTGTCCCTCCTCCACGGTAAGGGAGAAGTGGTCAAACAATGTCTGCTCCGTGGCCGTGCCGGCATGATAGATCTTGGTGATATCACGCAGTTCAAGCATGGATGATCTCCTCTCCTTTCCGGCCGGAGGCCACAAGCACCGCAAGGAACAGCACGGCGGTGATCAGCTTGAGCAAATTGGCAGGCATGCCCATGCTCATAGCCACCTGGATGCACAGCTTATAGATCACGCTGCCCAAGATGACAGCGGTGGTCCCGGCGGGGTTGCCCAGCCATCTGAGGCCCTTTACGCCCCGCATCGCCTTGCCCGCAGGGGAAGCGGTGTAGAAATTCATCAGGGAGATGCCGATGATGACAGCAGCCAGGCCATAGACCAGCTGGCCGGTACCCATGGTGGAGGAATAGCTGCGAAGCTCCTGGCACACCACGCATCCCGCCAGCGCCACCAGGGCGTTGGAGAGAACCAGGCCCAGCATTTTCACGCTGCCCATGTCCTTGGCCAGTGTGGTGACCAGGCCCGCGTTGTCGCCCACGGCCCGCAGCAGCAGGCCGGACTTGGTCTTGAAGTACATATCCAGTACCAGCTTCACCGCCAGCACCAGAACAAAGGACACAATGAGCTTACGCACCATCAGCGTCTGCTCCCCCAGGAAGGCCATCACCACAGGGGAGGTGAAAATGGTATCCACGGAGCGGTCGATGTTCATATTGGAGCCGCCGATCTGGAGGTTCACGGAGTAGAGGGCAGTCATGGTAATGATGCCCGCCAGGAGGTTGCGGATCTTGAGCCGCACATGGATGAAGCCGGTAAAAAAGCCCGCCAGGCCTCCCACCGCCATGGAAAGGGGCAGCGTTGCCCAGGCATTCACACCGTGGGTCAGGGCCACGGCCGTGACAGCGGCGCCAAGGGGGAAGGTGCCGTCTACTCCCAGGTCGGGAAAATCCAGGATGGAATAGGTAATATACACGCCGAAGGAGATCAGCGCATAGATCAAGCCCTGTGTCAGGGTGGAGATTACAAGGTCAGCCAGCATAGAGGACACCTCCTGGTTGGAATCGGGGGGAACGCCCCCTATAGGCGCTGGTTTTCCCGGGGCCCGTCAGCCCCGGTGCGCCGGTCATCTTACGGTGTTTTGCAGCGTGCCGATCCCCTCGATCCGGCACTCCACGCTGTCGCCGCTTTTCAGGAACCTGGGCGGGTCAAAGCCCATGCCTACGCCGGCAGGGGTGCCGGTGGCGATGATGGTGCCGGGAAGAAGGGTCATGCCGGAGGAGAGCTCGGCGATAATCTCCGGGATTCCGGTGAGCAGAAGGTCTGTGGTGGAATCCTGCCGCAGCTCGCCGTTGACACGGCAGGTGATGGCCAGGCGGGGCGGGAAGGCGATCTCATCCGCCGTGGTGATGCAGGGGCCCATGGGGGTAAAGCCGTCCAGACCCTTGCCGAAGTACCACTGCTTATGGCTGGTCTGCAGCACCCGGGCGGACACATCGTTGAGGACAGTGTAGCCGAAGATATAGCGCTCCGCCTCCTCCGCCGGGACGTTCCGGGCCTTTTTGCCAATGATAACGGCCAGCTCCGCCTCATAGTCCAGCCGCTCCACAAGGCCGGGGTGGCTTTCGATAAAGCCGCCGGGGGCCACGGCCTCCGTCACCCGCTTGGAAAAATAGATGGGGATGGGCCGCTCTTTTTTGAAGGCGTCGCTGTATTGCTCCGCCTCGGCGGCGTGGGAACGGTAGTTGATGCCCAGGCAGATGACGTCCTGGCGGGGGTGGGGAATGGGGGCCAGCAGCGTCACCTCGGACAGCGGAACGCTCTCCGCCGCTTGCGCGGCGGAGAGGTTTCCGGATTCGATGAGGGTGTTCATATCCGGGAAGGGCAGGGGCGCCACGGCGGTCTCATCCGCGGCCAGCACGCCTACTTTTTCCACATTTTCATGGAGGAAGGTAATCAGTTTCATGGGATGGCCCCGCCTTTCAGGATCGTTTGTGGAAAGCTCAGCCGTTGGACTCGATGGCCTTCTCGGCGATGGCGGCGGGAAGCTCGATGCCCATGGCGTTGAGGGCGTCGGAGTTGACATAGATACCGTACTCGCTGATGGTCTCATAGGGCAGCTCCTCGCAGGTGGCCTCGCCGGTAAGGACCTTAGCAGCCATCATGCCGGTCTGGACGCCAAGCTGGACGTACTCGATGCCGGCGGCGGCCACGCAGCCGATCTTGACCTGCTCCACCTCGGAGCCGTAAACGGGGATACCGGCGTCGTTGGTCTTTTCCAGGACGGAGGCCAGCACACCCACCACGGTGTTGTCAGTGAGGTTGCTCATGCAGTCCACCTTCCGGGAAATGAGGGTATCGGCGGCCTGGGTGACCTCAGCCTGGGCGGTGATGCCCACGGCTTCAATGGTAAAGCCATAATCGGGAGCCTTGGCCTCATACTCGGCGATGGCGGAGACGGAGTTGGGCTCGCTGGTGGTGTAAATGATGCCGATGGTCTTGGCATTGGGCTGGAGCTGGCGGATCAGGTCCAACTGGGCCTCCACAGGGAGCTTATCAGAGGTGCCGGTGACGTTGCCGGAGTCCAGCTTCGCCTCCACGGGGTCGGTGATGGCGGTGAAGATGACGGGGATGTTCTTATCCTCCGCGGCAGCGTAGCAGGCTGTGGCGGAGGGGGTGGCGATGCCCACCATCAGATCCACGTTCTCAGCGGAGAAGGTGGTGCCGATCTGGGTGCAGATGTTGGTGTCAAAGCTGGCATTCATGTAGTTGATCTCGTAGTCCACGCCCTCCTTGAGGCCGGCTTCCTCCAACCCCTGGAGGAAACCCATACGGCAGTTATCCAGGGAGGGATGCTCACCGAACTGGGAGATGCCAATCTTATACATCTTGGCGGGAGCGGAGGAGGCGGGGGCGGAAGAGGCGGCTCCGGAAGAGCTGGGCTGGGAAGCGGCGGGGGCCTCCTTGGCGCCGCAGGCGGCCAGGGCAAGGGTCATGGTAAGCGCCAGAGCGGCGGAAGCGATCTTCTTCATGGTGTTCTTCATTGTAATATCTCCTTTTCTTCTTTACGCGATGTTGGTTGATTGGTTGGTTTGGATGGGTCACATACACCATCGGCGCCATCGTTTCGTGTAAAGTTTCATAGAGATCTCTCCTTTCGGAACGGAAAACGGATTTTAAAAAACAAAAAAGCCTTATCCCACAATTGGGACAAGACTTCTGATCCTGCGGTACCACCCAAGTTGACGCGTAGCGCCCACTCCTTCCACATACATTCATATGTGCCGCCCTGATAACGGGTACGGCCCCCGTCGGCCACTACTGAGGAGAGCCTCTCCCGTTCGCTCCGCCCTCGCAAGTCCATTCACCAAAAGCTTCCCTGCCGTGATCCCACCACCCGCGGCTCTCTTTGAGGTTGCCCTTCCGGCTACTCTTCTTGCTCATCGGTTTTTCCTTGATTGCTTTGTATTATACGCCGCCGCAGGGGAAAATGTCAACTGTCTATTTTGCACAAATCGTATTAAAGCATTAATGCAATAAAGTGAGGTTTTTCATGCTCGCCCGCGTTTCTGAAACCTCCGGCCTTTCCGCCGCCAAAAAATACCCCCGCCTTCTTGCTATTGCCCCGGTGTGTGCGCTATAATACTTGCGTATACCCTTCTATACCAATTATATGGGAGAGATTTGTTTGAAAATAATTATTGCGGGCGGTGGCAAGGTGGGCGCCACACTGACCCGCCAGCTTTCCGCGGAGGGCTATGACCTGACGCTGATGGATAAAAACACCCAGGTGCTGGAGAGCGTGATGAACTCCTATGACGTGATGGCGGTGCGGGGCAACTGCGCCACCATGGGAGCGCTGCACCAGGCGGGAGTGGAGGACGCGGACCTGCTTATCGCCGTCACCAACGCCGACGAGGTGAACCTCCTTTGCTGCATGACGGCCCACGCCATGAATCCCAAGCTCCATACCATCGCCCGTATCCGCAACCCGGAATACTCTGACCAGATCTACAAGATGCGGGACGCCTTCGGCCTTTCCCTGACGGTGAACCCGGAAAAGCAGGCCGCCGTAGAGATCGAGCGCCTCTTAAAATACCCCGGCTTCCTCCGCCGAGAGACCTTTGCCAAGGGCCGGGTAGAGATCGTGGAGCTGCGCATCAGTGAAAAGAGCAAGCTGTGCAACGTGGCCCTGGGGGACCTGAGCGGCATCACCAAATGCCGTGTGCTGGTGTGCGCTGTGCTGCGGGAGGGCACCGCCATCGCCCCCAGCGGCAATTTCGTTCTCCGCCAGGGGGACCGTATTTTCGTCACCGCCCCCACAGACCGGCTTACCGTGCTATTGCGGAACCTAGGCGTCATCACCCGTCCTGTGCGGCGGGTCATCCTCTGCGGTGGCGGCCGGGTGAGCTATTACCTTGCAAGCCTGCTGCAAAAGGACGGTGTCTCCGTTCAGCTCATTGAGCACAGCCATGATCGCTGCGTGGAGCTGGCAGGCCTGCTGCCGGACACCTGCATCGTCCACGGCGACGCCAGCAGCCAGGCCCTGCTGGAAAACGAAGGCATTTCCCAGTGCGACGCCCTGGTGACCATGACGGGCCTGGATGAGCTGAACATGATTATCTCCCTTTACGGCAGCAGCCGGGGGGTGCCGCAGATCATTACCAAGCTGGGCCACATGACCTCCACCGGCATCGTGGACGAGCTGCCCCTGGGCAGCATCATCTATCCCAAGGAGCTTTGCTGCAACACCATCGTCCGCTACGTCCGGGCCATGCAAAACCAGGCCGGCGCCGCCATTTCCGTCCACGCCATTGCCGGCGGACAGCTTGAGGCGGTGGAATTCCTGGTGGATGAGACCACGGCGCATTGCGGCCAACCCCTGAAGGAAATCAAGCTCAAACCCAACGTCCTGGTGGTGAGCATCAACCATGGCGGCAGGACGGAGATGCCCAACGGCGAGTCCTGCTTCCGCAAGGGGGATACCATCGTCCTCGTTACCAGCAACCGGGGCGCTCTGCTCCAGCTCAACGATATATTTGCGTAAAAGCGGGGAATTGCCATGAATTATAAAATGATGGGGCAATTCGTTGCCAAGATCCTGGCGGTGGAGGCGGCCTTCATGTTCCCGGCGCTGCTGATCAGCGTTTTTGGCAGAGAGGCCACCGCCATCCGGGGCTTCGTGGGAGCCTTTATTGCCATCGCAGCGGTGGAGATTCTTCTGCGCCTGACCTGCCGGGGCGCCCAGCGGGGCTTCCACGAGAAAGAGGGATTTGTGTCCGTGGCTCTGAGCTGGATTATCCTCAGCCTCCTGGGCTGCCTTCCCTTTTATCTCTCCGGCGCGATCCCCCGGTATATCGATGCCTTTTTCGAGATCGTTTCCGGCTTTACCACCACCGGTGCCTCCATCCTACCTGCCGTGGAGGGCCTTCCCCGGGGCATTTTGTACTGGCGCAGCTTCAGCCATTGGCTGGGCGGCATGGGCGTGCTGGTCTTTTTGCTGGCGATTGCGCCGGCTGCCGGGGGGGACGGCTTTACCATGCACCTGCTCCGGGCGGAAAGCCCCGGCCCCAGCGTGGGCAAGCTGGTACCCCGGATGAAGAAGACCGCCTCCATCCTCTATCTCATCTATATCGCCCTGACCGCCATGAACATTCTCTTCCTCCTTCTGGGGAATATGCCTCTGTTCGACGCGGTATGCACGGCCTTCGGCACCGCTGGCACCGGCGGCTTCGGCACCAGGAACGATTCTCTCGCAGGCTTCTCCCCCTATCTCCAGAACGTGACCACCGTCTTCATGCTGCTGTTCGGCGTGAACTTCAGCTGCTATTACCTGCTGTTGATAAAGGAGTTCCGCTCCGTGTTCCGGGACGAGGAGCTGCGGCTCTATGGCGGATTGGTGCTGGGCAGCACAGCCCTGATTGCCTGGAACATCCGCGGGCTGTATGCCACACTGGAGGAGACTCTTCGCCACGCCGCCTTTCAGGTGGCCAGCATCATCACCACCACCGGCTTTGCCACCGCCGACTTTGACCTCTGGCCCAGCTTTTCCAAGTCCATCCTCCTGATGCTGATGATCGTCGGCGCCTGCGCGGGATCCACCGGCGGCGGCATCAAATGCGTGCGGGTGCTGCTTTTGCTCAAGAGCCTCCGCCGCAATATCCGCCAGGTCATCCATCCCAGGAAAGTCCAGGTGGTGAGAAACAACCACCAGGTGGTGGATGAAAAGATTCTGGATAACACCAACGCCTACCTGGCCGCTTATGTGGTCATTATCATCATCAGCGTCATCCTCATCTCTCTGGACGGTTTTTCCACCACCACCAACATCTCCGCGGTGCTGGCCTGCTTCAACAACATCGGTCCCGGTCTGGAGACCGTGGGCCCCACCTGTAATTTCAGCGCCTACAGCACCTTTTCCAAGCTGGTGCTGATCTTCGATATGCTGGCAGGCCGTTTGGAGATTTTCCCCATTCTGGCCCTCCTCACCCGCAGCACCTGGCGGCGCCGGTAAACAACTGCCCACGCGGACCAACGATCCGCGTGGGCACTTTTGTATAAAAAACACTGCAGATCTTTTCTGATCTGCAGTGGTATGTTTGCACCACAAAAAAGATCGGCAGGACTTTATCTAAAACGGAATACCCTATTGTCCCTCTATCGTTTTGATACAGGAAAAAGAGAAAGTTGTAACACCTTCGCTTAACCTACAAATTGCCGGCTTCTCGAAAGAAATCACGATGATTGATTATGGAATTACGAATGACACGGACAAATTCGTGACGGAAATTCAAATTCCGATTCATCCAAAGTAGCAAGAGTAGCTGTGCTTCATAGTACTTCCTTAAAGTGTCAGAAATAAAAAAAGAGGTCGTTTCGTATGCACCGGGTATTACATACAAAACGACCTCTTAATTATTGTGTATTAAGTTTTCAGAATTTTTCACTTTTCTCAGGCGTGGCTGAAAAGGGTATGAAAAAGCCGGACCTTTTCTCAAAGCCCGGCATGATTTCGGGGGTGATACCTGGTTCAAATCCATCTTCAATAGGAAAACGGCCTCAGCCGATCTACGGAAATGAAACTCCATTTTTGCGAGAAAAAGCCTGCAAACCCTTGGTATCACCAAAAAATGATTGCCGATCTTTTTAGATCGGCAATCATGCATCTGGTGGTCAAAAAAGATCTCCCCGGTTTTTGGGGGTCTCTTAAGCCGGTCAATCATCCTTTTTACTTTTGCGTAGATCATAGATCGTCTTGCTTTTTGAACTGTAAATATAGGGCAATACCGCAGAATGGTTTGTAAATGTAAGCCATTGAGCAGATGAAGCCA
>JAEDEN010000110.1 GCA_016293265.1 Oscillospiraceae bacterium
CTCCGGCTCGTAGTTGGCGGTGTCCATATAGTTCACGCCGCAGGCAAGGCAGGCGTCCATAATGGTCAGATCCTGATAGGGCAGGGCAATGTTCATGACCAGCTCCGGCTGGTAGGACTTGATCAGGGCGATGACCTCCTCCACCTTGTCCGCGTCCACCTGTGCGGTGGTGATTTTGGTGGCGGTAGTGGGGGCTAACTTTTCCGCCAGAGCGTCGCACTTGGACTTGGTGCGGCTGGCGATACAGATTTCGGTGAAGACCTCGCTGACCTGACAGCACTTCTGGATTGCCACGGAGGCCACGCCGCCGCAGCCGATGATTAAAACTCTACTCATATTCTTACTCCTTTGCAGAAAATATTCACGATAACAGAGCCAGCAGCAGTTCCCGGAGAACCTTGCAGGCCAGAGCGGTGGAAGCCCCGGAGGCGTCCAGCATGGGGGACAGCTCGTTCACGTCCGCGCCTACCACATTGGCCCCGGCCACGGTGCGGATGGCCTCCAGAAGCTGGGGGAAGGTGACGCCGCCGGCCTCGGGGGTGCCGGTGCCGGGGAAGCAGGCGGGATCGAGACAGTCCAGATCAATGGTGAAATACACCGGAACGTCCTTCAAGCCCTCCACGGTTTCCTTCAAGCCTTCAAAGGAAAAGGGGTGCAGATCGGTATGGTCTTTGGCGAAGCGGAACTCCTCCCGATCCCCGGAGCGGATACAAAACTGGTGGATTCTTCCGTCTCCCACCAGCTCATGGCACCGGCGCAGGACACAGGCGTGGCTTAATTTTGCCCCCAGATAGTCGTCCCGCAGGTCTGCGTGGGCGTCAAAGTGGATGATATGCAGATCGGGGTACTTTTTCACCGCCGCCCGCACCGATCCAAGGGTCACCAGATGCTCGCCCCCCAGCAGGAGGGGGAATTTCCCGTCCTCCAAAATGGCGGCGGCTCTGTCCTCGATGTCCCGGAGCGCCGACTCCTGAGAACCGAAGCACAGCTCCAGATCGCCGCTGTCGAACACGGCGTAATCCGTCAGATCCTTATCCTGATAGGGGCTGTAGGTCTCCAGACCGAAGCTTTCATGGCGCATGGCGGAGGGGCCGAAGCGGGTGCCGGGGCGGTAGCTGGTGGTGGAATCAAAGGGTGCGCCAAACAGAACGATTTTGGCCTCCTCATAGCCGGCGTCACAGCCGATAAAGGTCTCAACATTGGGCTTCAGCATTGCTCCACCTCCATGAGCATTTCCTCCAGAAAAGCGGGCAGGTAGAAGGCGCCCACATGGAGTCTGGGGGTGTAATACCGGGTGCGGAGGTTGTTTTTCTCCCACCGGGCGGCGTCGTTATCCACCACGGGATGATACCGCTTGCTGGCAAAGCCAAAGAGCCAGTAGCCTGCGGCATAGGTGGGAATATGCGCCTGATAGACCTTGCAGATGGGGAAGGTGGTGGCGATGCGCTTATGACTGCGCTTCATGGCCTCCGCATCCTCGGCGTAGAAGGGACTGCCCTGCTGATTGACCATGATGCCGTCTTCCTTCAGGGCGTTGTAGCAAATGCCGTAAAATTCTCTGGTAAACAGACCCTCCGCCGGGCCGAAGGGGTCATTGGAGTCCACAATGATCAAATCGTAGAGATTTTCACAGCGGCGGATGAATTTCAGGGCGTTTTCATAGTAGATATGCACCCGGCTGTCATCCAGCCGGCAGGCGTTGCCGGGGAGATACTGGCGGCAGACCTCCACAACCTTGGGGTCCATCTCCACCAGATCGATGCGGCGAACCTGATCGTATCTTGTCAGCTCCCGGACAACGCCTCCGTCTCCGGCACCGATGACCAGCACCGTGGTGACGTTGGGATGGACGGACATGGGAACGTGGGTGATCATCTCGTCATAGATGAACTCGTCCCGCTCCGTCAGCATGATGTTCCCGTCCAGGGCAAGCACCTTGCCGAATTCCGGGGTGTCGAACAGATCAATATGCTGGAAGTCGCTGTCCCCGGAATAGAGCTGGTGATGCACCCGCAGACTTAATTTCACATCGGGCGTGTGATGCTCACTGAACCAAAATGCCATGGGCCTTCCTCCTTACTTCAGCACGTTCAGATACCGGATGTCCGGGTCTTCGGGGCCGGTCATCTGACAGCCCTTTTCGTGGGCGTATTTAATATATTGAAGAATGTCCTTGGTGATCCGCTCCCCGGGGGCCACGATGGGGATGCCGGGAGGATAGCACATGACAAACTCACTGCAGACCCGCCCCTCCGTCTCGTCCAGAGGCAGGCTGACTTTTTCCGCGTAGAAGGCCTCCTGAGGGCTTGCCGCCACAATGGGATCGATATATTCCTGGGTCAGCATGCCTGCGGGAGACCGGCGGTAGCGGCGGCGGATCTCCGCCAGGGCGCTGACCAGCCGTTCCAGCTCCTGCATCCGGTCGCCGATGGACAGGTAGGCCAGCACGTTGCCCAGATCACCGAATTCAATCTGGATGTCGTAGTCGTCCCGGAGGGTGTCGTAGACCTCCACACCGGCCAGGCCGATGTCCAGGGTGTGGATACTGAGCTTGGTGGAGTCAAAATCAAACACGGCGTTGCCGTCCATCAGCTCTCTGCCGAAGGCGTAGTAATCTCCGATGGCATTGATCTCCTCTCTGGCGTAGGAGGCCAGCTCCTGCACGTGACCGAAGACCTGCTTGCCCCGGAGGGCCAGATTCCGCCGGGAAATGTCCAGACTGGACATGAGCAGATAACTGCCGGAGGTGGTCTGGGTCAGGTTGATGATCTGGCGGACATAGCCCGCATGGACATTGGGGCCGGAGAGGAGGAAGCTGGACTGGGTCAGGCTTCCGCCGCTTTTGTGCATGGAAACCGCCGCCATATCCGCTCCCGCCGCCATGGCGGAGATGGGCAGGTCAGCGCCGAAGTAGAAGTGGGTGCCGTGGGCCTCGTCCGCAAGGCACAGCATCCCCGCCTTATGGGCCATATCCACAATGGCTCTCAGGTCGGAGCAAATGCCGTAGTAGGTGGGATTGTTCACCAGCACCGCCACTGCGTTGGGATGGTCGGCAATGGCCTTGGCAACCTGCTCCCGCTTCATGCCCAGAGAAATACCCAGCCGCTGATCCACCTCGGGATTGACGTACACGGGGATGGCGCCGCAGAGCACCAGGGCGTTGATCACGCTCCGGTGGACGTTTCGGGGCAGGATAATCTCATCGCCCCGCTTGCAGGCGGTGAGAATCATGCTCTGGACGGCGCTGGTGGTTCCCCCCACCATCAAAAACGCCTGCGCCGCGCCGAAGGCGTCGGCGGCCAGCTCCTCCGCTTCCCGGATGACGGAAATGGGATGGCAGAGGTTGTCCAGGGGCTTCATGCTGTTCACGTCCACGCCAATGCACTGCTGACCCAAAAAATCTCTCAGCTCAGGGTTGCCCCGGCCCCGCTTGTGGCCGGGTACGTCAAAGGGCACCACCCGCATCTGACGAAACCGCTCCAAGGCTTCGTAGATAGGCGCCCGGCTCTGGTCGAATTTGTATTTCATCTTCCCACTCTTTCTCCTGTGCGTAAAAAAACACAAGACGGCGCAAAATTTTCCGCGCTGTCTTGTGATACGAATATCTCCCTGGGGAATGTCAGAGCTTTCACAGCAATCATCACTTACTACTCTTCATATTGACCGTTTCACAAGTCAGCGCCGAGGCGCCATTCGGTTTATGAGAAACCAACTGGTTTTAAGAAACCAACTTATAAAATCTGAGCGGAACGCCCAGTCAATAGGGCAACGAAGGTTGCCAATCGGCAGTGGACCCGGCTGTCCGTATGGCCTTGACTCCGAAGAGTGGTCCGGAATAATTGCATTGACGGCTCTGAGGAACCCATCAAAAAACTATTGTAACTATGGTAACAACGAAAGACTGATTTGTCAAGAAATTTTCCCGAATCTTCGGGAAAAAAGCAGAAAACTCCGGCTTACAGGCAAACCCCGCCGGGAAACAAACCCTTTGGATTCGCACCGGCCATGGCTTCCTCTGAGGAAGGCGGCAGAAGGTTTGTGCCAGTCTATGGCTCCCTCTGACGAGGGAG
>JAEDEN010000111.1 GCA_016293265.1 Oscillospiraceae bacterium
CCTTTTGTCAAGCCTTATTTTCGACTTTTTTCCCCTTTCCTGATGCCTGCCATTCGTTTGGCTTATCCGGCGCTCAAAAACGGGGGGCACCCACAGGATGCCCCCCGTTTTATATAAATATGTATGCCTTATTGGGCGTTTACCTCGTCGAAGATCTTTTCCACCTCAGCACCGGGTTTGCCGGTGGCAAGGCTCACCGCGACGATGGCAATGCTGGCCACCACGAAAGCGGGCAGCAGCTCGTAGATGTTCCACAGGCCGCCCATGGGACGGATCAGGAACTTCCAGATGAAGACCATCAGGCCGCCGGCCACCAATCCGGCCAGGATGCCCTGGCGGTTGCTGCGCTTCCAGAAGAGGGCCGCCATCACGGCGGGGCCAAAGGTGGCGCCGAAGCCCGCCCAGGCGAAGGACACGATGGTAAAGACGCTGCTGTCGGGGTCCGTTGCCAGGAAGGCGGCGATGACGGCGATGATGATGACCGTCAGGCGGGCCACCAGCATATTCTGCTTTGCGGTGAGCTTCACACCGAAGACATCCTGCACCAGATTCTCAGAAAAAGCAGAGGCGGCGGACAGGAGCTGGGAATCCGCAGTGGACATGGTGGCAGCCAGGATGCCCGCCAGGATCATGCCGGCGATAATGGCGGGGAGAATGCCGTAAGAGGACAGCAGGTCGGCGATCCGGACGATGACCGTCTCGGAGGCGCTGCCCTCCAGGGCGGGGATGCGGCCGGCTTTGGAAACGCTGTAGCCGATCATGCCGATGCAGATGGCAACGCCCATAGAGATCACCACCCAGACGGCGGCGATGCGGCGGGAGAGCTTCAGCTCCTTTTCGTCCCGGATGGCCATAAAGCGCACCAGGATGTGGGGCATACCGAAATAGCCCAGGCCCCAGGCCATGGTGGAAACGATGCTGACGATGCCGTAGGGACTGGCCGTGTTGGAGGCAGCGTCATGGATCTGGGTAAAGCTCAGGTAGCCGGGGAGGGCCTTTGCGTTTTCAAGGACGGTCCCCACGCCCCCCGCCTGATAAATGCCGAAGGTGGTGATGACCACCAGGGCGCAGGTCATAATGATGGACTGGATCAGGTCCATGGTGGCAACGGCGCTGAAGCCGCCCACGGAGGTATAGCTGATGATGACCACGGTGCCGATGATGACCGCCACCAGGTAGTTCCAGCCAAAGAGGCTGTTGAACAGCTTGCCGATGGCGGCAAGGCCGGAGGCCACATAGGGGACGAAGAACACCAGGATGATTACGGAGGCGATGCACATGATCACCGGCTTCTTCTCGCCGTAGCGCTTGGAAATGAAAGAGGGGATGGTGATGGCGTCCAGGCGGACGCTGTAGCGGCGGATCTTCTTGGCCACCAGCAGGAAATTCAGGTAGGTGCCCAGGGCCAGGCCGATGGCCGTCCAGCCCGCGTCCGCCACGCCGCTGAGATAGGCCAGGCCGGGCAGGCCCATCAGCAGCCAGGAGCTCATGTCGGAAGCCTCGGCGCTCATGGCCGTCACCAGGGGGCCCATGCCGCGTCCGCCCAGATAGAAGCCCTCCGCGCTCTTTTTGCTGCGGCGGCCGATCATGACGCCCGTGAAGATCACGAAGCACAGGTACAGGATGATGGTCGCCATGATACAGATTTGGGAAGTTGTCATTGGTTCTCTCTCCTTTAACACTCGATGGGTGTTATCATACCATACTTGGGGCAAGAATGAAATACAGAACGCAGTATAGAATGTATTCTATACTGCGTTTCTATCATTTATTTGTATTTCCTTTTATAGCAATTCTTTTAAACAAGACGATTTTTCGTAATAAAAACTGTCCGAAAAACAAAGTGTCACCTTCCGGAAGCCGGGCGGGGCCGGAAGCGCTCCAAAAACAGGGGGGTCATGTCGTCGGTATAGGCCACCAGGGAATACTCCCCGCCGCAAAGGCACCAGTCGTACATCAGCGCCCGCTCCCACAGGGCGTAGGCCTTGACGATCTCGTTGACGGTGCGTTCCGCCGCAAGCTCCCCGGCGGCCTGGCCCTGGGCGATGATCCTGCGCAGGAGGCGGAAGTAGGTGCGGTCCCGGTCCAGCAGGTGCTTTTCCCCCCGGGCCAGAAGCTGGGTGGACAACAGGCGGGTGAGAAGGTCGATGGAGACGCTGCTTTCGATCATGGCGAAAAGCTCATGGTTCAGGTAGGTCAGCTTTTCCATGGCGTCCATCTCCGGCGGCATGGTTTCCATCAACTGCTCATATTTCTCGTCGAATACGTTGGCCAGGGTGCCGAGCAAGGCGTCCTTCCCCTCAAAATAGTGGTAAAAGGAGCCCTTGGAGGTCTCCGATTCAAAGACGATGTCCTCCACCGTGGTATTCTCGTAGCCCTGCTCGTAAAAGAGCTTCCAGGCCGCTGAAATGATGCGTCCTCTGGTGTTTCTTGCATTTTTTCTGGCCATACCGCCTGCTCCTCTCTTCCCTTTTGCCCCTATCATACCGTCTTCCGCCCCACAAAGCAAGCAGATATTCCATGGCGGAGCGCAGGAATTGCATAATTTTTAGCACATTCTCCAGTGTTCTCCGCCCCTTTGTGCTGTTATAATACCATATAATTAATCGTTTAGATGGAGTGGTGAAAATGAAATTCTGGAAGATGAACGGGGCAGGAAACGACTTTCTGGTGCTGAACAACCTGATTGAGCACCTGCCCCACGAATCTTTGCCCGAGATCGCCAGAACGCTGTGCGAGCGGCATCTGTCCATCGGCGCCGACGGCATGATGGTTGTGGAGGCTCCCACCCAGGGGGGCGACTACAAGATGCTGTTTTTCAACTCCGACGGCAGTGTGGGCGAAATGTGCGGCAACGGCGCCCGGTGCATCTGCCGTTACGGCTATGAAAACGGCCTTGCCGGCGAAACCCAGACGGTGGAGACCACGGCGGGCATCGTGACGGGCCGGCGCATAGACCGCCGCCTTTACAGGATCCGCTTGAACGACCCCACCACCATGGACCTCAGCCGCCCGGTGGAGGTGGACGGCGTCACCTACGAATGCGCCTATGTGGAGCTGGGCAATCCCGGACTGCCCCACGCGGTGGTCCCTTACCCGGGGCTTCGCCAGGCGGAGGAAAACCAGCTCCGGGAGCTGGGCCGCAAGCTCCGCTGGCACAGCGCCTTCCCCAAGGGGGCCAACGTGAACTTCTACGAGCTCACCGGGGAGAACAGCGTGTACGAGCGCACCTTCGAGCGGGGAGTGGAGGATTTCACCTACGCCTGCGGCACCGGCACCGGCTCCGTGGCGGTGGTCTTGACCCTGCAGGGCAAGGTCAGCGGCCGGGACATCCGGGTGGATATGACCGGCGGCCGGCTCATCATCGACGTGGAGCGCCAGGGCCAGCGCATCACGGACCTGTATCTCACCGGCCCCACCAACATCGTTTGTAAGGGAGAGGTCACGGACGAAGATCTCCGCCCTGCAAAATAAGAATCCCTTGTGTGTAAAAAAATTGGAGGAAAATTTATGGAAGCAAAATCCGTCGCAAGAAACTACCGCTTCATGGCCATCATGATCGGTTCCATGGTGCTGGGCGCCATCGCGGGCTGGTTCTGGCCCGCCTTCGGCAAATCCATCAGCTTTTTGGGCACCGTGTTCATCAACATGATGTTCTGCATCGTGGTGCCCCTGGTGTTCGCGTCCATCTCCAGCGCCGTGGCCAATATGGAGAGCCGCAAGCGCGCCGGTAAGATCATGGGCGTTACCGTGGGCACCTTCGTGGTCACCGGCGCCATCGCCGCCGTCATCATGTTCCTGCTGGTGAAGATGTTCCCCCCCGTCCTGACCCCCTGGGCGGAGCTGCCCTCTCAGGAGATGGGCGAGTACGCCACCCTGACGGAGATGATCGTCAACTTCTTCACCGCCAGCGACTTCGTGGGCCTGCTGACCCGCCGGGCCATGCTGCCCCTGATCGTGTTCTCCGTGCTGTTCGGCTTCGCCGTGAACCTGAACGGCGGCAAGGAGACCATGGTGGGCAAGTTCCTGGAGGACCTGACCAACGT
>JAEDEN010000112.1 GCA_016293265.1 Oscillospiraceae bacterium
CGTAATGGACACTAGAACCTGAATCTAGCGAGTCTGCCAATTCCACCACTCGCGCAGATGGGACGGCACAAAACCGTCCTTGGTGCGGCTGACGGGACTTGAACCCACACGTCGGATATGACACCAGCACCTCAAGCTGGCCTGTCTACCAGTTCCAGCACAGCCGCGTATGCCGTCTGAAAGACTGCTTGATTATTATAGCCAGAACCGCGGCTTCTGTCAAGCGTGAATTTTCAAAAAAACGAAAAAAGGGAAACCGGGGCACCTCCCAGCACTCCCGCCAGAAGGCCCACCAGAACGGCCACCTCCCACCTGCCCTGCAGGGCCTCTCTTGCCAGGGCCCGGAAACCTCCTGCCAGTTTCATGCTGCGCTCCTTTCTCAGCCGGCCGCATTCCGGTACATGGAGTCGATGACAGCCTTCAGCTCCTCACGGCTCACAAAGCCGCCTACGCGGCACTCCGTCAGCTCATCCGTTTTCCAATTCACGGACTCATAGCCCAGGTTGGAAACAAAGTAATAGGTCACGCCATCCCGTTCATACAGTTCCACCGGCGTGTCGTCCTTTTCCACGATGGAAGAGACTACCGCTTCGGGGGCAGTGCGGCTGTAGCTGAACTGGAGGAACTGCTCCTCCCCGTTGGTATAGAGGACGGAGAGGTCCTCCCAGCTCACCAGGTCCACCCTCTCCGCCTGATAGAAGCTGTACCCCTCCGGGATGTAGGAGGGCAGCAGCTCCGGGAGGCCAAAGTCCTCCAGGGCCGCCTCAAAGGAAAGGTACTGCGTACGCGGCGGGGTAAGCGTATCCACCTCCCCGGTCTCCGGGGAGGCTTCCGTCTGGGAGACGGTGTCCCCGCCGCCGGACTCCGCCAGCAAGGCCTCTTCATGATCGTGATCCGTCAGATTGTCTCCAAAGGAGAATTGCTCCGTGGTCCAGCGGGCCACGGTGCCCACAAGGGCGTTGGTTCCCCCCGCCTGCACGATGAGCACACAGGCCAGCATGGCCGCAATGGCGGCGGCGCTGACCGTCCGCCACAGCCGGAAGGTCCGTCCCTTCCGCTCCTCGGCGTAAATGGACTCCCCTCCCTCTATGGGGAGATAGTGGGTCTGAAAGACGCGCCAGGCCTTCTCCGCCTCTCCGGCGTCCTCCGGAGTACGCCGGGCCAGCTCCTCCAAAATGGCCTGGGCGGCGGCGGGGTCATCCTGCTCCAGCTCCTGGCGCAAAAGGGCTTCCAGCTCCTCCGATGAGCGCGCCGGCCATTCGATGATGTGATTTTCTTTCATACGATCACCCATCCCTTCAACATATATATGTAAAAACCGGTCCCTTTTGTGACATCAAGCATCCAATTTTTTCCTCATTTTCTGCTTGATCCTCTGTAGACGTTTCCGGCAGGCCTCCACCGAGATGTGGAATTCCTCCGCGGCTTCCAGATAGCTGTACCGGTCCAGGGCGATGCGCTTCAAAAGGCGGAAATCCTCCTCGCTCAGCAATCCGCCGTAGAGAAGGTCCACGCTCTCCTCATCCTGCCACTCCCCCAGCGCCGCGTCATTGTAGGGGAGGGCGTCCCGCATGGAGGCATAGAGGCTGGAGCGGCTGCGCTCCATATTTTTCAGCACATGCTTCAGTGTCTGGACCAGCCAGCCGGAGGGGTTTTCGCTCCGGCACACCTGGGCGGCCTTGCCGCAGGCGATATGGAAGGTGTCCTGCACGGCCTCCTCGGCCAGATGGGTATTTTTCAAGATGGCGTTCGCATATAAAAACAGCGTGTGGTATTGTGCACGGTAGAGCTGTTCCAGAAAACGGTACTCCGTTTCGCTCAGCGCCATGGCCCTCATCTCCCTTATTCATTGGAGTGTCGGAGTATCATAGCAAATCAGGAGGCGGAAATCATCTCAAAACGGAAACAGGAAAAATTTTCTGCCTTTCCTGTCACATTTTGTCCTCCTGCTTACATATATTCATTAGAACACAGTAAGGGAGAGATACGTATGGTTCCGGACAGCGCCAAGGTCTGGATCGTCTGGCTGGACGAGCAGGCGAAGATCGCCTCCTTCCACCATGTGGAGGGATACCGCAGGCAGGACTTTCTGAATCAGGCCTATTTCCACAATTACATGATGTCGCTGCAGGAGCGGGGCTTCCGCTTCCAGTGAGCGGCGGAAGGAGAGACAGATGAACTTCTTTTTCGGCGGCTCTGAGCTGATCTTCATTTTCTCGGTCCTCCTGGTGTTCGCCATGTTCGTGGTGACCCTCGTCCGGGGCATCAGCCAGTGGAACAGGAACAACCATGCCCCCCGCCTGAGCGTGGAGGCCACCGTTACCGGCAAGCGCACGGCCGTCCACCACCATCACCATCAAAACTACACCAGCCGCTCCACCAGTTATTATGTAACCTTCCAGGTGGAGAGCGGCGACCGCATGGAGCTTCCCATGAACGGCTCCGACTACGGCCAGCTGATGGAGGGCGACCGGGGCCGCCTGACCTTCCAGGGCACCCGGTATGTGGGATTTGAACGCCTGTAAGGCTGCATATTTCAACACAAAAGGCGAAGGGACTTCCTCAGCGGGATGGACAAACGGAGGGAAGAGTGATATACTGGTAAAATCATTTCAACTCCGAAGGGAGCCTTTTGGATGAAAAAGCAATTTCTGTTCCCCGCCGCAGCCCTTTTGGGCGGCGTTGGGGCCTTTGTACTGCGTCTCGCCCAAAACCGCACCGGCTTCGAGGCGGAGACCGGCCTGGCCATAAAGGGCAACGTGCCCGCCACCGCCCTGCCGGTGCTGCTGGTATTCCTGGCGGCGGTACTGCTGTTTATGAGCCGCCAGCTCTCCGGGGACGGCGCCTTTCCCTCCTCCTTTTCCACGAAGGGGAGCGCCCTTCTGACCCTGCCGGTGGCAGGCTGCTTTTTGCTGCTTCTCTCCGGTGCGGCGGATCTGGCCGCCGGCCTTGTTGGTATTGGCACACTCTTCCCCCGGGCAGCCCACCTGCTGTTGGGGGCGGCTGCCATCACCTCCGCCGTGTGCCTGCTGGGGTGCGTTTCCGCCTGCCGCAGCGGTAAATGGCAGGCAGAAGGGGAATTCAACGGCACAATGCTGCTGCCGGTGACCGTAACGCTGGTGGTGCGCCTGGTGTTATCCTACCGGGTCTGCTCCATCGACCCCACCCTGGCCTCCTATTTCCCGGAGCTGCTGGCCATGGTCTTTTTGACCCTGGGCTTTTTCCGCCTTTCCGCCTTCGCCTTCGGCGAGGGGAAAACCCCTTCCCTGGCCCTGTACACCGCCCTGTCGGTGATTTTCGCCATGACCGCTCTTGCGGACTGGGGCAGCCACATCACCTGTGTTTCCTCCCTTCTTTTGTACGTAGGCGGCGCAGTGACGCTGCTGGGCTTCTTGCTGCTGCGCCTGGGCGCGCCGGAACCAATTGAATGACCAAAGGCAGGACGCTTTCGCGCCCTGCCTTTTCTTTTTGACGGGAAAGCCCCGGAATCCCCGCCGGGAAAGGAAAAAACCAGCCTTTCGGCTGGCTTTTCCCTTATGTTTTGGAAGATTGGATGAAAAGAAGTTTTGTCTCTTGCAATTATTAAGATACAGGGGATTTGTTAAACAAACCAGCGTCATTTGTTACAAAAGTGTTAAATCCAAAATATTTTTTATGTCAACTTTTTCCATCCCCCCGCAGTGCGGAAAAAAAGTCCGCCAAAACGGCGCTGCAGGGTCCGGCAAGGACGCCGCCCACCAGGGCGGGACGGTTGGGAAGGTCCTCCATATACAGGTTGAACACGCCGCCGCAGGCTCCCCAGGCGGTGTCCCGGGCGCCGTACCACACCCGGCGGATGCGGGCGTTGAGGATGGCCCCTGCGCACATGGGGCAGGGCTCCAGGGTGACGAACAGCTCGCACCCGTCCAGCCGCCAGGTGCCAAGGGCGGCATTTGCCTGGGCGATGGCCTCCATCTCCGCGTGGGAGGCGGTGGACTGCTTTTCCTCCC
>JAEDEN010000030.1 GCA_016293265.1 Oscillospiraceae bacterium
CGTCGTTCAGCACATGGAGCCGGATCACTCCGGCAGCCTGCTCCGGTTCCTGGAGGCCTATCCCACTGCGCAGGTAGCAGCTTCCTCCAAGGCCTTTGCGATGATCAAGAATTTCTTCCATACGGACCTTGCGGAGCGGCAGATAACTGTGGGAGAGGGCGATACCCTGTCCCTCGGCCGGCACACCCTGCACTTTATCACTGCCCCTATGGTTCACTGGCCGGAGGTCATCATGACATACGACAGCACGGACAAGGTGCTGTTCTCCGCGGACGCCTTCGGAAAGTTCGGCGCTCAGGACGCGGCAGAGGATTGGGATGACGAGGCCCGGCGCTATTACATCGGCATTGTAGGCAAATACGGCAGCCAGGTGCAGACGGTTCTGAAGAAGGCAGCGGCGCTGGATATCCAGACCATCTGCCCGCTGCACGGACCGGTACTGAGCGAAAATCTGGGCCATTATGTGGACCTCTACAACAAGTGGTCTTCCTATACCCCGGAGGAGGATGGTATCCTCGTTGCCTATACCTCTGTCTACGGGAATACCCGAAAAGCCGTGGAACAACTGGCAGAGACATTGAAAAAGGCCGGTCAAAAGGTCGCGGTTTACGATCTGGCCCGCAGCGATATGCCCCAGGCTGTGGCTGACGCATTCCGATACAGCAAGCTGGTCCTTGCCACGACCACCTATAACAATGACATTTTCCCGTTCATGCGGGAGTTTATCGAACACCTGACTGCCCGGGGTTTCTGCAACCGCACGGTGGCTATCATGGAAAACGGCAGCTGGGCTCCCTCCGCAGCCCGTGTTATCAAAGGCCTTCTGGAAAAGAGCAAGAACCTGACCTTTGTGGAGCCGGTGGTGACGCTCCGCTCCGCTCTGAGTGAGGAGAGCGCCGCCCATCTGGAGCTGCTGGCAAAAGCTCTGTGCGGTGAGACCTGTGTTTCTGATGGCGAACCCTGCGGCAAAAAGAAGTTTGTCTGTAAGATCTGCGGCTATGTGTACGAGGGCGAGACGCTTCCCAAGGATTTCGCCTGCCCCATCTGCAAGCGCGGAGCCGAAGATTTTGAAGAAATCAAGTGAATCAGGAGGAAATCATCATGAGCAATACCAAGTTTTACATCTGTGAGCATTGCGGAAATATTGTCGGCAAGATCCATGACGCAGGCGTTCCTCTGATGTGCTGCGGCCAGAAAATGAAAGAACTGGTCCCCGGCACTGTGGAGGCCAGCACGGAAAAGCATATCCCTGTATTCACTGTGGAGGGCAATCTTGTTAAAGTTTCCGTGGGTGCTGTCGAGCATCCGATGACCGAAGAGCACCTTATCCAGTGGGTCTATCTGCAGACCACTTCCGGCGGTCAGCGCAAGGTTCTGACTCCCGGTGCGGCTCCTACGGTTTCTTTTTCTCTGACCGATGATGACAAGCCTGTGGCGGTCTATGCCTACTGCAACCTCCACGGCCTTTGGATGGCGGAGATCTGAAACAACGTTTCATGATTCAGTAAAATCCCATATTTTAAATTTAAAGGAGTGTTTTGTTATGAAGTATGTGTGCGATTTGTGCGGTTGGGTTTACGATGAGGCTATTGGCGATCCCGATCACGGCATTGCCCCCGGCACCAAGTTTGCCGATCTGCCCGAAGATTTTGAGTGCCCTCTGTGCGGCGCCGGCAAGGACCAGTTCTCTGCCGAGTAAATCGCCGGGAAGCGGTGAAATCCCTGGTACATCAGAAAATGGCTCTGCTTTTGACTATCAGGTAAAGCGGCTCTGGAATCCAGTTGATTTCCTCGCAATATCCATGGCCGCTCAGGCTGCCATTAAGGAGTCCAAGTAAGACTGGCTGAAATAAATGACAACGCTCCCGATTCCAAATGGAATCGGGAGCGTTGTTTTTTCCGCACAAATCGGGAAAACCATGCTTTCCTGTTTTTGTAAGGTTCCTTCGGCTTTCATCGGTACAGCGCAGCAAGCGCTGCCCCGTCCATATTCAGATCGGCCTGTCCCGGAGCGATTCGGTCCAGAACCGGAAGGCCGGTAAGTGCCTCAACCATGGCCGCGTTATCTTCCTGCATGGCACCGCCGGTATACCGGTTCAAAAAGACGCCCCTCGTCTCGATTCCCCGGCTCTGCATATAGCAGACCGTCGTTACCACCGCGTTGATGGTCCCCAGGCCTGCATCCGCCACGACCACCGCTCCCAGATCCAACGCCCGGATGATATCCTCCAGCAGAAGACGGCGCTCCGCGTCCCATCGAATGGGGCAGACGATCCCTCCGCTGCCCTCCACAGTAACAAAATCACACAGCCCGCACACCCGCCGGTAATCTGCCAGCACACGATCCAACTCCACACTGCCGCCCTCCAGGCGGGCCGCCAGGTGGGGGGATACCGGCGTTTCATACCGGTAACTCAGCAGTGTTTCCTTTGGCTGGGAAATACCGGAGATCCTTCGCACATAGCCGGCGTCACTATCCTCGACCGAAACCGCGCCGGACAGAGCCGCTTTATAGTACCCCGGAGAAAGCCCGGCCTCCCGCAGTTTTTTCACCATCAGCGCCGTTACATAGGTCTTTCCCACATCCGTTCCTGTGGCCGTGACAAATAATCCCTTACTCATTGCACAGCTCCGGTATGTAGCCCAGGCGGCCCAGCATGTCCATATCGCTTTCAATTGTATAGCCGGAGGTGGTGAGCATATCCCCGGAGATCACTGCATTGGCGCCGGAGTGGAAGCACCCCTCTCCCTTGTCCTTCATCAGCCCCCGTCCACCGGCCAGACGGATGGACACGCCAGGCAGCAGAAACCGGTACACCGCCACGATTCGGCGCATATCATCTTCGCTCAGACGCGCATCGTCCGCATAGGGGGTGCCCGGAATGGGATTGAGCATATTTACTGGCACGCTCCTGACGCCCAATTCCCGCAGGGTCAGCGCCATGTCAACACGGTCTTCCGGCGTCTCTCCCAGCCCCATAATGCCTCCGGAGCAGACATTCAGGCCTGCCCTCTGGGCAGCCCGGATGGCGGCAAGCTTATCGTCGAAGCTGTGGGTCGTGCAGATATTGGGGAAATTCCGCCTGGAAGTCTCCAGATTATTATGGACCCGGCTGACACCAGCCTCCCGCAGCCGGCGGTACTGGTCTTCATTCAGCAGTCCGAAAGAAACGCAGACCTGAATATTGACCCGCTGCCGAATGGCCCGGACCGCATCGCACATTTTGTCCACTTCCCCGTCATTCAGCGCCCGGCCGGAGGTAACGATAGAATACCGCAGCACACCTCTTTGGGCGTTGTACTCTGCCTGCCGGACGATCTCCTCCGTATCCAGCAGCGGATAGGTCTCCACCCCGGTATGATAGTGCGCAGATTGTGCACAATACTTGCAGTCCTCTGTGCAGCGGCCGCTTTTCCCGTTGATGATGGTACAGATATCAACTCCGTTTCCACAGAAGCGCCGCCGGATCTCATCCGCCGCCGCGCAGAGAGGTTCCAACGGCTCTCCGTACAGCTCCAGGGCCTCCTTCCGGGTCAGCTCTCCCCCGGCCATGACCTTCTCCTTCAATCTCTCTGTCAGTGTCATCTGCTCTTTCCTCCTCTCAATCCAGCCGAAACCCACTTTTGTGCAGCCGCAGACCCAGTTGGGATGCCAGCAGGCACAGCACAAAATCTCCCGGCATATCCAGCGGAAAACAGGACAGCAGGATCACTGTCCAGGTCGCAGGCGTGTTTGCATAATAATTCAAGATCATGTATTTATAGGCGATGCCAATGCCGTAAGTCACGGCAAAACCCGCCAGGCAGGACAGGAAATAGTTTCTCCAGTTGGGCTCCAGCCGCCGGCTGAGCGTTCCGGTGACCCACGCCGCGGCAATGAAGCCCAGCAAATAGCCAAAACTCGGACGGAAAATATAGCCAATTCCGCCGCCAGCCGCAAAGACCGGGATCCCTACCAGGCCCACCAAAACATAGCTGCCCACGGACATCGCGCCATAACAGCCGCCCAGAGTCAGTCCCGCCAACAGGACAAAGAAGAACTGCAGCGTGAAATAATCCATATAAGGGATCGGAATCTGGATAAAAGCTCCCGCTGCCACCATGGCAGCAAACATACCGCACAAGGTCAACTGTCTCGCGGTGATCCTTTGCTTTTTCGTTTCCGTTTTCATCGCTTTTCCTCCTAACAGCACGAATGTGTTTATCATAAGGCATCCCCTCCTCATTGTCAACCATTTTTTATATATCGGTTTACAACTATGGGCGCAGCCGGGAAAAACCGAAATCAGAAATTTTGCGCCGCCTGACCGTACCGGGCTTTTAATCTCCCCGCAACAGATGCCGCTGCGCAGGCCGCCGTCAAGGATATGAAGCAAGCGAAACATCCAAAAGGCCGAAAATGATCCCCGGTTCACAATGAACCGGGGATCGTTTTATTTATGGGCCTCCGGGTCATTCCGGAATGCCTCCCTGGCCGGAAAACGCGTATTCGGATGATTCCCACACCGGGAAAAAGAGGAGCCGCCCTTTTGGGGCAGCTCCTCTTTCATCTTGATCCGTTTTATTCAGTGTTTCCCAATCCCAGGTCAGGCCGCGTCCCCGGTGATGACCTCGCCGGCCGCTTCGTCCGTCTGGCCGGCGGTCTCAGGAGGTTCCTCCGGGGCCTCCACCGGCGTCTCCTCCGGAGGATCGGGGACAACGGGCGTCTCCGGAACAGTGGGGGGATCAGGCTCCGGCGGTGTCACAGGCACTTCCGGGGTGATGGGCGCCACCGCAGGCACTTCCGCACCGGGCAGCTGGCCGGGAGCCCGGAGAATAACCTTGTTCCGCACCTTATAGTTACTGCTGGCCTCAAAGGCGGAGGAGATGAGGTTGCCGTCCTTGTCGTAAACATGGCGGTAGCTCTTTACCTGGTAGCCGGTATAGGGAGTGACCTTCACCTGCTCCGTGCCGGGGGCCACGGCCGCATCCTCCCGGTACTCCGTCTCCCAGTCGGTGCGGGAGAGGACCTCATTGGTCATGCGGGCATATGTACCGTCGATATTGGTTCCCAGAAGCCGCACAGTGATATAGCCATCCTGATAGGATGTCTGGATCTTGATGGGGTAAAGGGTATCGTTGGTGAATTTATAGTCGGGACCGCCCCAGGAAACGGTGGCGTCCATGCCCCAGTCGATGTAAGAGGGAACATAGCGGTGGGCATAGCGCTCCGTAATTTCAAGATTGCCCCGGAGGCACGCGTAGTACAGCGTGGAGGACACCTGGCAGATGCCGCCGCCGATCTCATCCACGGTTTCACCCTTCACATAGGCGGGGGCGGCCTGGAAGCCCCGCTCTGCCGTCCGCTTGCCCACCGCTTCGTTATAGGAAAACACATCGCCGGTGTTCATCACATAGCCGTTGACCTTCTCGGCAGCCAGGCGGACGTTGGTCTTCCGGGCGGCGGTGCCTCCCACCTTGGTCTTGCACTCCCCCAGGACATCCCGGAAGAGGACCTCTTTCAGCTCCGCCGCCGTGACGGAGGGAATCTGAATGGTGGCGGGGATGGAGACCGTATCGCCGGGCTGGGCGCCGTCCATCAGCCTCTGGGCAGCGGGAATGTCAAAATCTGCTCCCATCTGCTCGGGGGTAATGGTACCGGTGGCTGCATCGTAGCCGGCGTTCTTCATCTCGCCGTAAATGGTGTCGTGGATGTCCTGGGCAGTCACCGCCTTGGCAGGGATGGGGGTGGTGTCCAAACCGACGAAAGCGCTTTCCGTATGGGCCCCCAGGGCAACGGAAAGCATTCCCTCCAGCGCTGCCGCGTCCACGCTGCGGCCGTCCCGGGCGGTGGTCACCTCCACGCTGTTCTGATTCAGAACATAAGAGGCATCCTGGGCCGGACGGTCCAGCTCCGCCTTCAGCTCCGCCGCAGCCCGCGCCACAGCTCCTTCGTCCGGACGCAGCGCCTGGGGCAGCGCGTCCCGCCCCAGCAGCGCCATGAGGTAATTCACGCCCCCGGCAAGGAAGCTCCGGTTATGCTGGTGGTTATAGGCCGCAAAAGCCGCCCGCTCCATATCCTCCGGTGCAAACAGCCCGAACTCCCCAGCGGTAAACTGCACCTCCGGCTCTTTCGCGCCATCCAGGCAGACCCCATACTCCCGGGCGGGGAGCTGGGCGGCCAGGGCATCGGCGGCCTGGGCGGCGCTCATGCCGCTTACCTCCACTCCCGCCAGGGTGCTGTTGGGGAAAAACGCATCCGAACGCCGGGCCAGGAGGCACAGCGTCAGATACACGCACAGCGCCAGCGCCAAAAGCACCCCCAGGACGATCAGGGGTGTCTTGCTTCCTTTCTTCTTTTCCAGTCGGGCGCCGCCCGCGCCCTTTGCCGCAACGGCTCCATTGGTCACTTCGTTCATGAAGCCCTCCTGAATTCTTTATTTTGACGGGTCCTACAGTCCCGGTCCATTGGTATCCCATTGTAGCACATCTTGCGGAAAATTGGATTACAAAGTAGTTACAATCAAGGAAATGTCTGGAAGCATCAGAAGCTTTTGCGTCCCGCTTATTTCCGCGCTTTCGGAATATGGATGGTGACCAGAATCTCCTCCTCCGTTTCCTCCCGCTCCGTCCGGGCGTCCACCCCCGCCTGGCGCACCAAGCGCACTCCCCGGTCCAGGCTGTTCAGGAAAAGGCGCACATCCTTCAAAATAAAGGTCCGCTTCCCCGCCGGCGCGGATTGCAGCGCAGCCAGGCGGCGCTCGATGTACTGCTCCGCCTGGGCCACGTTCAGATGGTGCTTTGCCATGTACCTGGCGGCGGAAATGCGCTCCCCCTCCTCTTCCAGCCGCAAAAGGGCCCGGGCATGGCGCTCTGTCAGGCCGTTTGCCGTTAAAACGGACCGGCACTCCTCTCCCAGCCGCAAAAGACGCAGCTTGTTGGCCAGGGCGGAGGGGGAGCGGCCCAGCCTTGCGGCGGCCTCCTCCTGGGTGATGCCGGTTTTTTGTATGTAGTCGGCGATGGCGGCAGCCTCCTCAAAGTAGTGCAGGTCCCGCCGCTGAAGATTTTCCACCAGGGCCAACAGGGCGGAGGTATCCTCATCCGCCACAGATACGATACAGGGCACCGTCCGCAGCCCCGCCATTTTCGCCGCCCGCAGCCGGCGCTCCCCGGCCACAAGCTCCCAGTCCTCGCCGCATTTGCGCACCGTCAAAGGCTGCAGGATGCCCACCCGGCGGATCGAGGCGGAAAGCTGGCGCAGTCCCTCTTCCTCAAAGATCTCCCGGGGCTGGCGGGGGTTGGGCCGGATGGCGGAGGGCGGCAGCTCCAAAAGGACCCGTCTCACTTTACCTTCCATGGTTTCCCTCCTTCCTTTTTCGCTCATTGTAGCCCAGCTTTTCCGCAAAGTCGGATGGAATGCGTCGAAGGGGATGATTTTGTAGGGGAATCTTTCCGGGGCGAAAATTTACGGAAATGGGTGTTTTTTTCCTTTGGGTTATGGTATACTACATTCTGAATAATTGGGCGCTCCCATCGCCCTGCCAATACAGACATAGAGAGGGGAATTTCCATGGCAAACCGTGTCGTCGTCACCATCTGCGGGGAGGAATACACCTTCGTGGCGGAGGAGTCCACCGCCTACACCCAAAAGGTGGCCGCCTATGTGGATGAAAAAATGGATGAGGTACTGAAGAGCATCAAGGTTGGCCGCACCGACGCCGCCATTCTCACCGCCGCCAATATTGCCGATGAGCTGTTTAAGGCCCAGGCTGCCAGCGAGCAGCTCCGGGGCCAGATCAAGGGATACCTGGACGAGGCCGGCAAGGCCCAGGCAGAGGCCAGCGAGCTGCGCCGCGAGGTGTTCCGCCTGCAGCAGAGGCTGGAGGGCAAGAACCGCTGATGCGTCCTGAGCTTCTCTCCCCCGCCGGTTCCCCGGAAGCCCTCCGCGCCGCCGTGCAAAGCGGCGCGGACGCGGTGTATCTGGGGTGGGGCGAATTCAATGCCCGACGCAGCGCCAAAAATTTCTCCGATGAGGAATTTCGTCAGGCGCTGCGCTATTGTCATGCCCGGGGCGTGCGGGTGTTTCTGACCCTCAACACCCTTCTCACCGACCGGGAGCTGCCCAAAGCCCTGGAGACCGCCGCCCAGGCCAGCAGCCTGGGAGTGGACGCTGTTCTGGTACAGGACTGGGGCCTTTTTGACCTTTTGCGCAAGTGCCTTCCGGACATCCCCCTCCACGCCAGCACCCAGATGAGCGTATTTACCAGCGGCGGCGCCCGGGAAGCCGCCGGAGATGGCTGCCAGCGGGTGGTCATCGCCCGGGAATGCTCCCGGGAAGACACCAAAACCATCATCGAAAACACCCCCGCCGAGATCGAGATCTTCGTCCACGGCGCCCTTTGTATGTGTTATTCAGGCCAGTGCGCCATGAGCGCCCTGATCGGCGGCCGCTCGGGCAACCGGGGCCGCTGCGCCCAGCCCTGCCGCCTCCCCTATGGGATCGACGGCAAAGCCGGGAAAAAATACCCCCTGAGTCTGAAGGATAGCTGCCTTGCCGGAGAACTGGAAGACATGGCCCGGATGGGCGTTTCCTGTCTCAAGCTGGAAGGCCGCATGAAGCGGCCGGAGTATGTGGCGGTCATCGCCCGCATCTACTCCACCCTTCTGGAGGAAAACCGCGCCCCCACTCCCCGGGAGGAGCAGGAGCTGGAGGAAGCCTTTTCCCGCTCCGGCTTTACCGACTGGTACTGGACGGGCCGCCGGGGCGCGGGGATGTTCGGCACCCGGCCGGAAAACGCGGCGGAGCCCAAAGAGCTCTTTGCGGCGGCCCGGGCCCAATACGAAAAAGAGAGCCGCCAGAGCGTTCCGGTGCATTTTTCCTTCCGCGCCTCGGCGGGCGAGGCGGCGGAACTGACGGCCCACGACGGGGAAGGCCACCGTGTCACCGTTACGGGTCCCCAGCCGGAAGCGGCCCGCAGCCGGGCGGTCACGGCCGAGGAGATCCAAAGCCGCCTGGGAAAGACAGGGGGCACTCCCTACCGCTGCGCGGAAGTACGGGCGAAGGTGGGAGAGGGCCTGTCCCTTCCCGCCAGCGCCGTCAATGCCCTTCGCCGGGAGGCCCTGGACGCCTTGACGGAAGCCCGCGTTGCCCCGCCTCCCCGGCGCCGGCTGGCCGCCCCTCCCCTGCCGGAGGCCGGCTGCGGCGCGGCAGAGCCGGAATTCACGGTTTCGGTGATGAATCCCTGCCAAATTACAAAGGAATTGCTGGCCCTGGGCCCCGCCCGGGTATACGCCCCGGTGGAGGTACTGGCCGCCATGGACTCCCTGCCCCAAGGGGACAGCGAGTGGTGCGCCATTTTGCCCCGTGTCTGGCGTGACCGGGACGAAGGGGAGCTGAGATCCCTCCTGGCGCGGGCCGGGGAAAAGGGCGTTACCGCCGCCCTCCTCGGCAACATCGGCCACTTCTCCCTGGTACGGGAGAGCGGGCTGCACCTCTACGGCGATTTCGGCCTGAATGTGTTCAATGCCCGCTCCATGGACTACCTTCGCGGGAAGGGGCTGGAAAGCGCCTGCGTCTCCTTTGAGCTGCGCTTTGCCCAGATCCGGGACATGGCAAAGATCCTCCCCGCCGAGGCCATTGTCTATGGCCGCCTGCCCCTGATGATTACGGAAAACTGCCTGGTGCAGAACTCCGTGGGCTGCAAGCTGGACCGGACCGGCCAGTGCGTACCCGGAAACGCCCCCTGCGGCCAGGGCCACTGTCTTGTTGACCGCACCGGCGCGGCCTTCCCCATGCTGCCTGCCTACGGCCACCGGACGGAGCTGCAGAACAGCCGTCCCCTGTGGCTGGCCGACCGGCCGGAGTACCGCCGGGCGGGCCTTGCCTACGCCAGGCTGCGCTTCACCACGGAAGCCCCCCGGGAGTGCGCAGAGGTGTTCCGGGCCTACCGCCAGGGCGAGGGCGCAAGAGGCGAGTTCACCCGGGGCCTTTACGAACGGGGCGTGGAATAAGGACCCGCAGGGCACGGAAACAGCCTTTTGCCCCCGAAAATTAGAATACAATTTGTAATACAAAAGTTATATTATACAAATATCAATCATTTTGGAGCCATCTATGGAAGAAATCAAGGTCAAATACTATCATGACGACATGGAGGAGCTTTGCTATGTGGCGGGCAAATCCGACTGGATCGACCTGCGCAGCGCCGAGGAAGTAACGCTGAAGGCAGGCGAGTTCCGTCTCATCCCCCTGGGGCTTGCCATCGCCCTGCCGGAGGGATACGAGGCCCATCTGGTGCCCCGCAGCTCCACCTTTAAGAATTACGGCATTTTGCAGACCAACTCCATGGGCGTGGTGGATTACTCTTACCGCGGTGACGGCGACGAGTGGCGGATGCCCGTATACGCCACCCGGGATGTGACCATCGAAAAGGGCGCCCGCATCTGCCAGTTCCGCATTATGAAAAACCAACCCACGCTGAAATTCACCCGGGTGGACCACCTGGACAGCCCTGACCGGGGCGGCTTCGGTTCCACGGGCAGAAAATAAGAGGGCCGCGCGCCCCCGCCCCGGAGGCGGCGGACGTCCGCAGCCGCGGTATAAAAAAGAGGTAACTTATGTCAAAAATCGTTTTGGCCTCCGGGTCCCCCCGGCGGCAGGAGCTTTTGGAGCGCATCGGCATCACGGAATTTGAGGTCCGCGTGCCCCAGGTAGAGGAATCCTTTCCCGAAGGGCTGACTCCCCAGCAGGTGGTGGAGTACATCTCCCGGGAAAAATCCCAGGCAGTTCCCTCCTCGGAGGAAGAGATCGTCATCACGGCGGACACCATGGTGTTTCTGGACGACGCCCGCCTGGGGAAACCCGCGGATGAGGATGACGCCCTGCGGATGCTCACGGCCCTCCAGGGCCGCCGCCATACCGTCTGCACCGGCGTGACCGTGCGCCAGGGCGGAAGGTGCATCACCGGGTCCGAGACCACCCACGTCTACTTCCGCAGCGCCACACAGCAGGAGCTGCGGGCCTACATCAAAACCGGCGAGCCCATGGATAAGGCCGGCTCCTACGGCATTCAGGGCAAGGGCGCCCTTTTGGTGGAAAAACTGGACGGCGACTTTTTCAACGTCATGGGCCTGCCGGTTTTGCGGCTGTCCCGGATGCTGGAGCAATTCGGCGTTGCCTTTTTCCAATAAGGCCCCTTCCTCGCCCACCACATTTTGGGAGGCATTTCCTTGAAAAATTTTCTGAGAAACCACGGGATATGGGTGCTGTTTGCCGGGGCGGTGGTCGCCGCGGCTCTGGCGCTGATGTCCTTTTTCAGCGCCTCTTCCTCTCCCCTCGCCAACCTCACCGGCATCATCGCCTCCCCCTTCCGCAGCGCCTACACCTCCGTTGCCACCTGGTTCAACGATAAGCAGGCCTACTACAAGAATGTGAAGGCTCTGGAGGAGGAAAATGCCGCGCTGAAGAAAACCATCGCCGAGATGGAGGAGACCGTCCGCCAGGCCCAGGCGGACCGGGACGAAAACAGCCTGCTCCGGGAGCTTTTGAACCTGCGCGCCCAGCGGCGGGACCTTTCCGACCTGGAGGCAGCCACCATCACGGAGCATTCCGTCACCAACTGGGCCTCCTCCCTGACGCTGAACAAGGGTACTGCCCACGGCGTAGAGGTGGGCGACAGCGTCATCGACTCCACCGGCGCCCTGGTGGGCGTCATTGATGAGGCGGGCTACAACTGGTCCACCGTCCTCACCACCGTGGACACCGACACCTCCCTTGGCGCCCGGGTCTTCCGCACCAAGGACCTGGGCCTTGCCCAGGGGGATTTTGCCCTGATGGGGCAGACCCTTCTGCGCCTGGACTACCTTCCCTCCGACTGCGAGCTACTCTCCGGCGACCTGGTGGAGACCAGCGGCCTGGGCGGCTTCTTCCCCACGGGCCTTGTCATCGGCTATGTGAAGGAGGTGCGGCCGGACGATTCCGGCGCGGCCTCCTACGCCATCGTGGAGCCGGCGGTGGATTTTGACGCGCTGACGGAGGTCTTTGTCATCAAGTCCTTCAATATCGTCACATGACCCGTGGCGTCCGTCCGCGGCGTTCTTTCCCACTTTTTCCTTTTCGGAGGGTTCACCATGCTTGCCCGCAACGAGACAATCTTCAAATGGACGCTGTACACAATGGCATCCCTCCTGTGCGTATTCGTACAGGGGGCGGTTTTGCAGCGCATCGTCCTTCTCGGAGTGCTCCCCTTCCTTTATCCCCTTCTGGCGGCCATCCCCGCCACCTACGAGCAGCCTGTCCCCGCCACGGTGTTCGCCCTGTGCACGGGCGTTTTCTGTGACCTGCTGCTCCCCGCCCCCATTCCCTGCTTTTATACCCTGGTCTTCCCTGTAGCGGGACTGTGCGCCTCCCTTCTTTCCCAGAGCATTCTGCCCGCGGGATACCTCTGCTCCTTTGCGGCCGCGGCCGCGGCCTTTTTGCTGACAGACGGCTTCCACTGCTTTCTTCTCTGGGCCGGAGGCCAGGCCGCCTGGGGCGCGGGGCTTTCCGTCATGGCCAGGGAAATGCTGCTGACGCTGCCCCTGGTGATCCCTGTGACGCTTCTTTACCGGGGCGTTTACCGGCGCACCCACCTGGATGACTGAACCGGGTATGTGATCTGCGATTTTTGAGAAAGGAGGCCTTATGGACCACAAAGAATTCCGGCATTTCCGCCTTTTGCTGCTTGGCCTGTTCCTTCTGGCTGTCATGGGCCTCTACACCGGCGTTTTATACGACGTACAGGTGACCCACCACGAGGAATACCTGGCCTCTTCCGTCCGCTCCATCGCCCGGGTGGAAAAGGTGACGGCCTCCCGGGGCATCATCACCGACCGCAACGGCCGGACCCTGGTCTCTAACAGCTCGGCCTACAACCTGACCTTTGATAAAAGCCTCCTCAAAGCCGGGGAGAATGAAAACGAGGCGATCCTGCGGCTCCTGGAGCTTTGTGAGAGCCGGAACGTGGAGTGGGCGGACAGCCTCCCCATGTCCAAGACCGCCCCCTACGCCTATCAGTTCCCCGCCGCCACCCAGGCACAGCGCTCCAGCTTCTTGAAATACGTGCTCTCCCTCAAGGACGCCAAGGCCGCCCTGGGAGATTACCTGCTCCTCCACCCGGAAGCTCTGGGGGAGGCCGCCCCCGCCTTTGATGGGGAGGCCTCCGACAGTGAGCGCCGCACAGCGCTGCTGGAGGCATTGGATGTGGAGCATTTCACCGCCACGCTCCTGATCTCAGCCGGCCTGGAGGCCGGCCACCTTTTGGACCTTATGCGCAAGAGCCACGGCATCGACGAAAGCTGGTCCCAGGGGGATGCCCGGAAGGTGCTGGGGGTCCAGTATGAGCTGGCCCGCCGGAATCTGGGCACCAATACCGCCTACGTTCTGGCGGAACCCATCGACACGGAGTTTATCTCCATCCTCTCCGACGGCAACTACGCCGGCGCGAAGATCTCCTCCTCCTATCTCCGTCAATATGAAACTCCCTATGCCGCCCACATCCTGGGCACCGTCAGCCGCTACCAGGCCGATGACAAGGAGGCCCTGGCGGGCAAAGGCTATGACGGCGACGACTGGATCGGCCGCAGCGGCGTTGAGGCCGCTTTCGAGGACTATCTCCGGGGCACCGACGGCAAACGGGTAGTCTCCACCAACGAAGGCGGCAAGACCACCGGCGTTTACTACTCCACGGAGCCCCAACCCGGCAGCACCGTGGAGCTGACCATTGACCTTGACCTCCAATCCGCCGTGGAGAACGCCCTGGCCCAGGCTGTCACCTCCATGAACGCCAAGGACGGCCGGGATGACCGCGGCGCCGGCGCGGCGGTTATCAAGGTCGGTACCGGCGAGGTGCTGGCCCTGGCCTCCTATCCCACTTTCAACCTTTCCACCTACCGCCAGGACATCACCCAGCTCAATGCCGACCCGGCCCGGCCCGAGTTCAACCGGGCCACCTACGGCACCTACGCCCCCGGCTCCACCCTCAAGCCCCTGACCGCCGTGGCCGCCCTGGAGATCCCCAATATCACCACCCTGGCCGAGCAGATCACCGACACCGGCCGCTGGTCCTATCCGGGGGACCCCAACAGCGGCGCCAAATGCTGGATCTATCCCGGCAGGCACGGCAAGATCAACGTTGTGGAGGCCATCACCGTCTCGTGCAACTACTTCTTTGCAGAGATGGGCTACCGCATGGGCATGGATAAGCTGGTGGAATACCTTACCGCCTTCGGCCTGGGCGAACCCACCGGCATTGAGATCGGCGAAAACACGGGCACCCTGCCGGAAAACAGGGCGGGCGAAAACCAGGCCCCCTGGGCCTCCTTCGGACAGGCCAACCAGCTCTATACGCCTTTGCAGCTTGCAAATTACATCGCCACCCTTGTCTCCGGCGGAAAGCACTGCGAGGCCCATCTTCTCAAGGCCGTAAAGGCCTACGACAACTCGGAGATCCTTCTTCTGGGAGATACCACTCCCATCAACACTGTCTCCATCAGCGATTCCACCCTGAAGGCCGTGAAGCAGGGCATGCACAACCTGACCACCACCTCCCTGGCCCGCTACTTCAGCAACTGCGTGGTGGACGCTGGCGCCAAAACCGGTACCGCCCAGGTGTTCTCCGGCGACAAGAACAACGGCGTGTTCGTCTGCTTTGCTCCCTACGAGGAGCCTGAGATCGCCCTTGCCATTGTCATCGAAAAGGGCGACTCCGGCAGCGCCCTGGCCTCCACCGCCGTGGAGATTCTGAACGCTTATTTCACTGCCGACGACATCGGCATGACCATTGTGGGCGAGAATCAGCTTCGCCCCTGATCGCTCCCGGCTTCCCCGGGGGAGAGACCCCTATTTTCCATTCACCAAAAAGGAGTTTTGACCATGAGCGAGCCCTTTGTTTTTGATTCCCGGTGCACCTACTGCAAGGAGCCCTTCGGCGCCGTTCCCTGCGGCACCCTTATTTCCTTCCGCTGCCGGCCCCTATCTTCCGAGGGGTTCGTACGCTGCACGCTGGTGATGCGCCACGAGTTTGCCCAGCACACTCAGGAGGTGGAGATGCCCTCCACCGGCATCGAGGGCGAACGCACCTGCTTTGCCGTGGAAACGGCCGCTCCCGCCGAAGGGGAGCTGGTCTGGTATTCCTTCCGTTTCCAGCGCTCCGACGGCACCTTTGTATGCCTTGACAAAAACGGCTATTGCCAGGAGGTGGCCGCCCCCTGGCAGCAGACGGTGTATCAGAAAAGCAATTATCCCGCCTGGTTCGGCAAGGGCGCGACTTACCAGATATTCCCAGACCGTTTCTTCGCCTCGGGCAAGGCGGACCCCACCGGAATGATCGGCAACCGCTGGATGCACGAGAATTGGAACGATACTCCCTCCTGGGCCCCGGAGGCCGATGGCGAGGTACGCTGCCGGGACTTCTTCGGCGGCAATCTCCCGGGCATCACGGGAAAACTGGACTATCTCAAGAGCCTGGGAGTCTCCACCCTGTATCTGTGCCCCATTTTTGAATCCGCCTCCAACCACCGCTACAATACCGGCGATTACAGCAAGATCGACCCCATGCTGGGCACCGAGGAGGATTTCCGCACTCTCTGCCGCGAGGCCCAGCAGCGGGACATCCACATCGTCCTGGACGGCGTGTTCAACCACATCGGCTCCCAGAGCCTCTATTTTAACGCCGACGGCTTCTATCCCACCCTGGGCGCGGCCCAAAGCAAGGAAAGCCCCTATTACGACTGGTTCCATTTCACCTCCTGGCCCGATGCTTACGATGCCTGGTGGGGCTTTAAGACCCTGCCCGCCGTACAGGAGACGAATAAGGATTATGTAAACTTCATTATTGAGGACGAAAACTCCATCGTCCGGCGCTGGCTCCGTGCCGGTGCCTCCGGCTGGCGATTGGACGTGGCGGACGAGCTGCCTGACGGCTTTATCGAAAAGATCCGTGCCGCCATGGAGGAGACAAAGCCCGACAGCCTCCTCATCGGCGAGGTATGGGAGGACGGCACCACCAAGATCGCCTATGACCAGCGCCGCAGGTATCTTCTGGGCCGGGAGACCCACGGCCTGATGAACTATCCCCTGCGGACGGCCCTGTTGGACTACCTTCAGGGCGGAGATGCCGACCAGTTCCGGGAGGCTGTGGAAACCCTGCGCGAAAATTATCCCAGAGACGCCTTCTACTCCTCCATGAACCTCCTGGGCACCCACGATACTCCCCGGGTCCTGACTATGCTGGGTGCGGATGAGCTGCCCAGGGAAAAAGCGGACCGGGCAGAATTCCGTCTCACCCCCCGCCAGCGCACCAAGGCCATAGCCCGGCTGCGCTGCGCCATGGCCATTCTCTACTCCCTCCCTGGCTCTCCCATGATCTATTACGGCGATGAGGCGGGTATGGAGGGCTGCGAAGACCCCTTCAACCGCCGCTGCTATCCCTGGGGCAGCGAAGACCACCGGCTGCTGGGCTTTTTCCGCCGCCTGGGAGAGCTTCGTACCACGGAGGATTGCCTTCAGGAGGGAGAGCTCCACTGGCTCTTCACCTCCGGCGCTCTGTTGGCTTACGCCCGTGAGAAGGAGGGCCGCCGCGTGGTGACCGCTGTGAACAGCGATGCACACCGCCACACGCTGACCCTGCCCTGGCAGGGTAAAACGGCCAAGGACCTGATCTCCGGGAAAACCTTCCCCGTAAAGGACGGCATGGCCGCCCTCACCCTTGAAAGCCGGGGAGCTCTTCTGCTGGCCGATTTATAATCACGCAAACTCTGAAAGGGACGCCACAGGGCGTCCCTTTTTCTGTCTTTTGCCGGGGAAAGGCGGTATGTTTCACGTGAAACATCCTCTCCCGGACCTTGTTTTGCCTGGAAGGGCACCAGCCCCTTATTTTCTTTGCTTTTTCGCGTTTTGACCTTGAAACGGCTCATGGACCTTGTTATAATGGATGCGTGTCTGAATTCTACCCTTTTGAACAAGAAAGTAGGTACATTTGTGGCAAAAACCATTGCAATCGTCAATCAAAAAGGCGGCGTTGGCAAAAGCACCACCTGCGTGAATCTGGCCGCCGCCCTGGCCGAGACGGGCAAGCGGGTGCTGCTGTGCGACTTTGATCCCCAGGCCAACGCCACCAGCGGCATGGGCGTGGATAAGACCCTCTCCAAAGGCATTTATGAGGTACTGGTTTCGGAGGTCCCCACCGTCTCTGCCATCGTCTCCACGAAATACGGTGACGTTCTCCCCTCCAACAAAGCCCTGGCCGGTGCAGGCATTGAGCTCATCGGCTTTGAGCGCCGGGAATTCCTCCTGCGGGACGCCCTGGCTCAGGTGAAGGACCGCTATGACTATATCTTCATCGACTGTCCCCCCTCCCTGGAACTGCTGACGCTGAACGCCCTTTGCGCAGCTGACAGTCTTCTTGTTCCCGTCCAGGGGGAATACTACGCCCTGGAAGGCCTTTCCGACCTGATGAACACCGTGCGCATCGTCCGCCGGAGTCTGAATCCCGGCCTGGAGCTGGAAGGCGTACTTTTGACCATGTTCGACGGGCGGACCAATCTTGCCCTGCAGGTGGCGGAAGAAGTAAAGCACTACTTCCCCGGCAAGGTCTACGCCACCGTCATTCCCCGCAACGTCCGGCTTTCCGAGGCCCCCAGCCACGGCAAGCCCATCACCGCCTACGACCGCGCCTGCCGCGGTGCCGAGGCCTACACTGCCCTGGCTGCGGAATTCTTGAAAAAACAGTAAGGAGGAGTGTCTGTCTATGGCATCCAAAAAACCCTCCGGCCTGGGAAAGGGCCTGGGCGCCCTTCTGGGCGACGACGTGATGAAGTCTGAAGGCTCCCTCTATCTTCCCATTTCCCAGGTGGAAAGCCATTCCGGCCAGCCCCGGAAATACTTCGATGAGGAAGCCCTGGCCGAATTGGCCGACTCCATCCGGGAACACGGCATCATTCAGCCCTTGACGGTGCGGAAGCTGTCCTCCGGCTATTACCAGATCATCGCTGGCGAGCGCCGCTGGCGGGCCGCACGGCTGGCGGGCCTGAGCGAGGTCCCCGCCATTGTCATCGAGGCCGACGACCGCAAGGCCGCTGAGCTTGCCATGATTGAGAACCTGCAGCGGGAGGACCTGAATCCCATGGAAGAGGCCGCCGGTTTTCAGTCATTGATCGAGAATTACCACATGACCCAGGAGGAAGCGGCCCAGCGGGTGGGTAAATCCCGCAGTGCCGTGGCCAACTCCCTGCGGTTGCTGGGCCTGACGCCCTCCGTCCGCGCCATGGTGGAGGACGGCCGCCTGTCTGCCGGCCACGCCAGGACGCTTCTGCCCCTCTCCCCCGCTTTGATGGAGCGAACGGCAGAAACCGTTGTAAACAGCGGCCTCTCCGTCCGTCAGACGGAGGCCCTTGTTAAAAAGCTGCAAACCGAAAAGAAGGAAAAAGCCGAAAAGGACCCCAATGCGGTGGATTACACCCTGGAAGCCCAGAAGGAGTTGTCCTCCCACCTGGGCCGCGGCGTCAAGATTGTCACCAGCCGGAAAAAAGGCCGTGTAGAGCTGGAATACTACGGTTTGGATGACCTGAACGACCTTCTGGAGGCCCTGGCCCTCATCCGCATCTCTAAAAACAGAAAGGATACCCCATGAAACTGGAAAAACGCGCCGCCGGAGGCGATAATATTCCTGAGGAAGCCCCCCAGACTCCGGAACCGAAAAAGGGCGGGAAGCCCGTCATCGTGTATATCATGGTGATGTTTATCGCGGCATTTTTATTAATGGCCCTGTCACTGATGATGCACCAACGCACCACCAGCGAGGGCATCGGCGAGCTGCAGCACTCCTTCAGCGCCATGCAGGATATGCAGACCCACCAGGAAAAGATCATCGAGCTGCAGGATGAGCTGAGCCTTTCCAAGGACACCATTATCCAACTGGAAAACGAACTGCAGACCCAGGAGGGCGAGGCCAAAGCCGCTGCAGAGCTGCTGGAAGACAAAAATGATGCCCTGCTGAACCTCTACTGCCTGCAAAACGCCTATCTGAACGAAAATTACGACCTGTGCCGCATCACCATTCAGAACATGGAGACCCTGGGCCTTGCGGCGCAGCTTCCCACCACACGGGAATACAGCCTTCCCTCCCCCCAGGAGACCTATGAAACCATCAAGGCTGATGTGGAAGCCAAGCTGGCGGAAAACGCTCCGGCCGCTTAACTGTTTCACGTGAAACAGCACCCACCCTTAGAGATAGATTTCCCAAAAACCGCAAGAATTCCATATACTGATTTATATATGAAGGAGAACAACCATGCTTGACATTCGTTTTGTCCGGGAGAACCCCGAAGCTGTAAAGGAAAACATCAAAAAGAAATTCCAGGACGCCAAGCTCCCCCTGGTGGATGAGGTCATCGACCTGGACACCAAGCGCCGCGCCGCCATCGTGGAGGCCGACAACCTCCGCTCTGAACGCAACAAGCTGTCCAAGCAGGTGGGCATGCTGATGGGCCAGGCCAAAAAGGATCCCTCCAAGCTGGCAGAGGCCGAGGAGGTGAAGGCCAAGGTGAAGGCCGATGCCGACCGTCTGGCGGAGCTGGAGGTGCTGGAAAAGCAGCTGGATGAGGAAGTGCGCAAGCGCATGATGCTGATCCCCAACATCATCGACGAATCCGTGCCCATCGGCCCCGACGACTCTGCCAACGTGGAGGTGGAGCGCTTCGGCGAGGCTGTGGTGCCTGACTTCCCCATTCCCTATCACACCGAGATCATGGAAAGCTTTGACGGCGTGGACATGGACGCCGCAGGCCGCGTCTCCGGCAACGGCTTCTACTATCTTCTGGGCGATATCGCCCGTCTCCACGAGGCTGTTCTGGCCTATGGCCGCGATTTCATGATCGGCAAGGGCTTTACCTACGCCATTCCTCCCTTCATGATCCATGGCAACGTGGTGGAGGGCGTCATGAGCCAGAACGACATGGACGCCATGATGTACAAGATTGAGGGCGAGGACCTTTACCTCATCGGCACCTCCGAACACTCCATGATCGGCCGCTACATCGACCAGATCATCCCCAGCGAAAAGCTGCCCCAGACCCTCACCTCCTACTCTCCCTGCTTCCGCAAGGAAAAAGGCGCTCACGGCATTGAGGAGCGGGGTGTGTACCGCATCCACCAGTTTGAAAAGCAGGAGATGATCGTGGTCTGCAAGCCTGAGGACTCCAAGGCCTGGTACG
>JAEDEN010000031.1 GCA_016293265.1 Oscillospiraceae bacterium
TGGACTCCGGTACCGGCTGCGTCCACACCGCCCCCGGCTTCGGCGCCGACGACTACCAGACCTGCAAGCGCTACGGCATGGACATGGTGGTGCCCGTCAACGACCAGGGCCGCCACACCGACTACGCCGGCAAGTACGCCGGCATGACCACGGACGAGTCCAACCCCGTGATCCTGGCGGACATGAAGGAAAGCGGCGTCCTGTTCGCCTCTGAGGAGATCGTCCACAGCTATCCCCACTGCTGGCGCTGCAAGAATCCCATCATCTTCCGTGCCACCCCCCAGTGGTTCTGCTCCGTGGATTCCTTCAAGGACCAGGCCTGCGCCGCCTGCGACGATGTGCGCTGGGTGCCCGGCTGGGGCGTGGACCGCATGAAGTCCATGGTCCGCGAGCGCACCGACTGGTGCATCTCCCGTCAGCGCAAGTGGGGCCTGCCCATCCCCGTGTTCTACTGCAAGGACTGCGGCAAGCCCATCGTGACCGACGAGACCATTTCCGCCATCTCCGCCCTCTTTGCCGCCGAAGGCTCCAACGCCTGGTTTGAAAAGGACGCCGCCGATATCCTGCCCCAGGGCTTCACCTGCCCCCACTGCGGCAAAAATGCCGGCTTCGACAAGGAGCAGGACACTTTGGACGGCTGGTTTGACTCCGGCTCCACCCATGTGGCGTCCATGAAGAAGGACCAGGGCTTCTGGCCTGCGGATATGTATCTGGAGGGTCTGGACCAGTACCGCGGCTGGTTCCAGGCGGCGCTGCTGACTGCTGTCGGCTCCACTGGCGTTGCCCAGGCCCCCTTCAAGACCTGCGTCACCCACGGCTGGACTGTGGACGGCGAGGGCAAGGCCATGCACAAGTCCCTGGGCAACGGCATGGACCCCTACGAGATCATGGACAAGTACGGCGCAGACCTGCTGCGCCTGTGGGCCGCCAGCGCCGACTATCATGCCGACGTCCGCTGCTCCGACGCCATCTTCAAGCAGCTGAGCCAGAACTACCTGAAGTTCCGCAACACCGCCCGCTACTGCCTGGGCAACCTGGACGGCTTCGACCCCAACGCCCTCACCCCCGCCGGTGAGATGGAGGAGCTGGACCGCTGGGCCGTCACCCGTCTTAACGCCCTCATTGAAAAGTGCTTCGCCGCCTACGACGACTATGAGTTCCTGACCATCACCCACGCCGTCAACGATTTCTGCGTGGTGGATATGTCCAACTTCTACCTGGACATCATCAAGGACCGCCTCTACTGCGAGGAGCGGGACGGGGCCAAGCGCCGCAGCGCCCAGACCGCCCTGTACCTCATCCTGGACACCATGACCAAGCTCATGGCTCCCATCCTCTGCTTCACCTGTGATGAGATCTGGCAGTCCATGGCCCACAAGGCCGGTGACGACGCCCGCAACGTCCTTTTCAACGACATGAACCAACCCTTCGCCGACTATGCCCTCAGCGCCGATGCCATGGCCAAGTGGGACAAGATCATCGCCGTGCGCGCCGCCGTCAACGGCGTGCTGGAAGCCGCCCGCGCCGAGAAGAAGATCGGTAAGGCCCTGGAGGCCGCCGTGTCCCTCACCGTCCCTGCCGAGGACGCCTTCCTGGCGGAGATGGATGCCGACGCCCTGGCAGACCTGCTCATCGTGTCCCGTGTGGACGTCACCGTGGGTGGGGAGCTGTCCGCCTCCGTCCGCAACGCCGAGGGCGCCAAGTGCCCCCGCTGTTGGAAGCACTCCACTCAGCCCGGTACCGACGACCTGTGCCCCCGCTGCGCCGCCGTGATGGCAAAGCTGCCCCAGTTCTGAGGCTGAAACGAATGAATAAGCGGACGCCCCCGGAGAACACTCCGGGGGCGTCTTTTATGGGGGATGCGCTTCCGTTCCTGAAACTGCCCCGCAGGCCGGCATCCGGTGCCGCTCCGGTTGTCAGGAGAATCGCAGAATGCGCGGGGGCATCCCGGCGGCACGTTTTGGGAAAAAGGAGCCTCCCTGGGCCTGTTGCATTTCCATCCAAAACCGTGTAAACTATCCCCAGAATCAAAAACTTCGCTTGTGAGGAGAATCCCCATGTTCTACGCTCTCTTTTCCGCCATGGCCCTGGGGCTGCTGGCTCTGGACCAGTGGTTCAAACAATGGGTGGCGGCCAACATCCCCCTGGGGGAAGCCTGTCCCTTTCTCCCCGGCCTTGTCCAGCTTCGCACCGTCCATAATTACGGCGCCGCCTGGTCCAGCTTTTCCGGGATGCGCTATCTGCTGCTGGCGGTCACCTGTTCCATCGTCGTTGCCGTGGCCCTCCTTCTGGTCCTGCGGATCGTCCGCCATCCCCTGGGACTGGCGGCGGCCTTCCTGGTCATCTCCGGGGGCCTGGGCAACATCATTGACCGGCTGCGCCTTGGCTATGTGGTGGATATGTTCGACCTGACCTTTATGAACTATCCCGTTTTCAATATCGCGGACATCTGCATCGTCTGTGGCTGCATCCTGGGCATGGTCTATTACCTCTGGTTCTACGAAAAGTACGACAAAAAGGACAAAACCAATGGAAATGATGGTTCTGAAGGCGGCGGAAACTGACGCCGGTGCCCGGTTGGACGCATGGCTGGCCGCCGGGATGGAGGAGCTCACCCGCTCCGGCGCCCAGAAGCTCATCGAGGCGGGCCTTGTGAGCGTGGAGGGAAAAAGCCTTCCGAAAAACTACAGGCTCCGGGGAACGGAGGAGGTCACCGTCACGCTGCCCCAGGCGGAGGAAGTGGACCTGGTGCCCCAGGACATCCCCCTGGACATCGTCTATGAGGATGAGGACGTCATTGTGGTCAACAAGCCCAAGGGCCTGGTGGTCCATCCCGCTCCCGGACATCCCGACGGCACGCTGGTCAACGCCCTTTTGCACCACTGCGGGGACAGCCTTTCCGGCATCGGCGGGGAGAAGCGCCCCGGCATCGTCCACCGCATCGACCGGGATACTTCGGGCCTTATCATTGCCGCCAAAAACGACCGGGCCCATCAGTATCTTTCCGCCCAGCTCCAGGACCATACCCTCTGCCGGGTGTACCGCTGCATCGTCACGGGGAACCTGCGGGAGGATTCCGGCACCGTGGACGCCCCCATCGGCCGCCACCCCACAGACCGCAAGAAAATGGCGGTGGTGGCAGGCGGCCGCCGGGCCGTGACCCACTGGCGGGTGTTGGAGCGGTTTCCGGGCTTTACCTACGTGGAATGCCGCCTGGAGACGGGCCGGACCCATCAGATCCGTGTCCACATGGCCCACATCGGCCATCCCATCCTGGGGGATACGGTGTACGGCGGCAAAAAGGCTGTGCCGGGCCTGCAGGGCCAGTGCCTCCACGCCGTGGGGCTGCGGTTCCGCCACCCCCGGACGGAGGAGATGGTGGAGCTCTCCTGTCCCCTGACGGAGGAATTTGAAGCCCAGCTCCGCAAGCTCCGGGCAAAAGGACAATAAGCCTGTACAGCGCCCCGGCCCAATGGCCGGGGCGCTGGCGGTATTTTGCGGGAATACAGGAAAAGGAAAGGGGAAATCCTTGTACTTTCCCCACTTTTATGGTATGATATTTCAGTTAAAATATCGCATGAACGACGAGATTTGGAGGACATACCTTTGGAACGCAATCAAGTGCTGATCCCCCAGGCGGAGCTCGCCCGCCAGCGGGAGTTTGAAGAAAAGATACGGCGGATGTTTGAGGGACGGGAGGCCCATCCCGTGGCCTGCGTGGATACCTTCGGCTGCCAGCAGAATGTGGCCGACGGCCAAAAGCTGATGGGAATGCTGCGCGAATGCGGCTTCACCTTTACCTCCGAGGCCGGGGAGGCCGACCTGGTGATCCTGAACACCTGCGCCATCCGGGAGCACGCCGAGCAGAGGGTGTTCGGCAACCTGGGGGCCCTGACCCACTCCAAGCGGGAAAACCCGGAGCAGGTCATCTGCCTTTGCGGCTGTATGGCCCAGGAGGAGCGGGTGAGCCGGCGGGTGAAGGAGTCCTACCGCCATGTGGACCTTGTCTTCGGCCCCCAGGCCCTGTGGAAATTCCCGGAGCTTCTCTGGCAGGTCTATGAGACGAAAAAGCGGGTCTTTTCCGTGGACGACGAGCACGGTACCATCGCCGAGGGCATCCCGGTGGTGCGGGAGAGGGGCGTAAAGGCCTGGGTCTCCATCATGTACGGCTGCAACAATTTCTGCTCCTATTGCATCGTGCCCTACGTCCGGGGCCGGGAGCGCAGCCGCGATCCCGAATGCGTTTTGCGGGAAGTGCGGGAGCTGGTGGAAGCTGGCTATAAGGACATCACCCTCCTGGGCCAGAACGTGAATTCCTACGGCAACGACCTGCACATCGGCTATGACTTTTCCGACCTGCTCTCCGATATCGACAAGATCCCCGGAGATTACCTGATCCGCTTCATGTCCAGCCATCCCAAGGACGCCACCTACAAGCTCTTTGACACCATGGCCCGCTGCCCCCACGTGGCAAAGCAGCTCCACCTGCCCGTTCAGTCCGGCAACGACCGGGTGCTGCGGGAGATGAACCGCCGCTACACCCGGGAGCAGTATCTGGACCTGGTGCGCTATGCAAAGGAAAAGATGCCGGGCCTGGTGCTGACCAGCGACATCATCATCGGCTTCCCCGGCGAGACCGAGGAGGAGGCCATGGACACCGTTTCCCTGGTGGAGGAAGTGGGCTACGACGCCCTCTTTACCTTCATCTATTCCCCCCGCCCCGGCACGAAGGCCGCCGCTATGCCGGACCCTGCCCCCCGCAGCGAAAAACAGAAGTGGTTCGACAAGCTCTGCCAGGCCCAGAACGCCATCTCCGCCTCCCTCCACGCCGCCTATATCGGCAAGACCCTCCGGGTGCTGGTGGACGGCAGGAGCGATGACGGGGACTATCCCCTGGCGGGACGCACCGAGGGCAACCGCCTGGTGCGCCTGAAGGGAGACGAGGACCTGATGGGACAGTTCATCAACGTGAAGATTACCGACAGCAACACCTGGGCGCTGTACGGCCAGGCGGAATAAGGAGGGCCCATGAAGATCGTCACCCTTTTGGAAAATACCGCCTGCTGCCGGGACTTTGCCCAGGATCACGGCCTGAGCCTTTACATCGAGACGGCCCGCCATAAGATCCTTTTCGATATGGGCCCCTCCGGCGATTTCGCGGCCAATGCGGACCGGCTGGGGGTGGACCTGGGGGCGGTGGACCTGGCTGTTCTCTCCCACGGCCATTTTGACCACGCCGGGGGACTTGGGGCCTTTTTGCAGCGCAATACCGCCGCTCCCGTGTGCATCCACGCCGGGGCCTTCGGAAGCTTTTGGTCCGAAAGCGGCGGCCAGCGCCATTACATCGGCGTGGACCAGGCCCTGAGGAGCTGCCGCGGCCGCTTCGCCGAGACGAAGGGCGTGGTGGTCATCGACCAGGAACTGATGCTCTTTGACGGTGTGGAGGACGGGTTCGGAGCCATGGGCGCCAGCGCCGCGCTGAAATACGAAAAGACCGACGGCACCTCCGTTCCAGACGATTTCCGCCACGAGCAAAACCTTCTCATTACCGAGGGGGACAAGGCGGTGCTGGTGGCGGGCTGCGCCCACCGGGGTATCGTGAACATAATCCGCAAGGCGGAAGCCCTCCTGGGACGGGAATTGACCGCCGTGGTGGCGGGATTCCACCTCTTCCAGCTTGCTGCCGGGGACCCGGAGGCCGACGCCCTCATCGCCCGTACCGCCGCGGCGCTGGCGCCGGGAAGGACGGTCTACTATACCGGCCACTGCACCGGCGATTACGCCTTTGAACGGCTGAAGGAGGTCCTGGGTGACCGCCTTTGCCGCATCACCGGCGGACAGGGCTTCGAAATCTGATGCAGCAGCTCCCGGACAAGGCGGGAAACGATCAGAGCCGCCGCCTTGCGCGCCCGGTACAGGACGGCCCCGGAAGGAGCCGTTCCATCCGATCTATGTGAAACAGAGAAACAGAAAGCGAGTGTGACCCAATGGCGGAGCTGACTCCCATGATGAAGCAATATCTGGAGATCAAACGCAACAATCCGGATTCCATTTTGTTTTTCCGGCTGGGGGACTTTTACGAGATGTTCGACGACGACGCCCGCCTTGCCTCCAAGGAGCTGGACCTGACCCTTACCAGCCGGGACCACGGCAAGCACGCCAAGCCCGCCGAGGAGCAGGTGCCCATGTGCGGCATCCCCTACCACGCCAGTGACGCCTACATTGCCCGCCTCATCTCCAAGGGCTACAAGGTGGCCATCTGCGAGCAGATGGAGGATCCCGCCACCGCCAAGGGTTTGGTGAAGCGGGATATCATCCGGGTGGTGACCCCCGGCACCGTCATCGACGCGGCCTGCCTGGATGACAAGTCCTCCAATTTTCTCTGCGGCATCTACCTGGACGAGTCCGTGGCGGGCGTGGCCTTTTGCGACATCACCACCGGCAAGACCCACCTGACCGCCTTCTCCGGGCCGGAGCGGGTGGAGCACGTGGTCAATGAGCTGGGCCGCTTTTCCCCGGCGGAGGCCATTCTCAGCGCTGCCGCCTTTGCCGAAAAGGCCCTCACCGGCGTCCTGCGGGAGAAATTCCACTGCCGGGTAGAGGGTGCCGAGGGCCGCTTCCGCCTTCCCGACGCCGAAAAGGCCATTCGCACCCAGTTTGGGGAGGAGGCCCTTGCCCGCCTTCCGGCGGGAAATCCCGCCGCCGCCCTGGCCCTGGGCGGGCTTTTGAGCTATCTTTACGAGACACAAAAAACGGATCTTTCCCACATCAACGACCTGGATTATTACGAGCAGGGGCGGTTCATGGAGCTGGACCTGACGGCCCGGCGGAATCTGGAGCTTACCGAGACGCTGCGGGGCAAGGAGAAAAAGGGCAGCCTTCTGTGGGTGCTGGACCGCACCCGCACCCCCATGGGAGGGCGCTGCCTGCGCAGCTTCCTGGAGCGGCCGCTGCTGTCCGTGACAGCCATTACCCGGCGCAACGGGGCGGTGGCCGCCCTGGTGGAGGCCACCATCCCCAGAGAGGAACTGATCGCCGCCATGACGGGCCTGGGGGACATGGAGCGCCTCATCGGCCGCATCGTCTACGGTACCGCCGGCGGACGGGACATGGTATCCCTCCGGGCTGCCATCGAAAAACTGCCCGCCATCAGGGACCAGCTCTCTCAGTTCACGGACCGGCGCCTCACGGAGCTTTGTACCCAACTGGACACCCTGGAGGACATCGGCGGACGCATCGCCGCCGCCATTGCCGATGAGCCTCCCTTTTCTGTCCGGGAGGGCGGCTTCATCCGGGACGGCTTTGACGAAGAGGTGGACCGCCTGCGCCATATCCTCAAGGGCGGCAAGGGGGTCATCACCGAGATGGAGGCCCGTGAAAAGGAGAAGACCGGCATCCGCACGCTGAAGATCGGCTATAACAAGGTCTTCGGTTACTATATTGAGGTGTCCAACTCCTTCAAGGACCAGGTGCCCGACCACTACATCCGCAAGCAGACCCTGGTGAACGGGGAACGGTACATCACCCAGGAGCTGAAGGACCTGGAGCATTCTGTCCTCACCGCCTCCGAGCGGGTGGTGGCCTTGGAATATGAGCTGTTCACCCGGCTCCGGGAGGAGGTCTCCGCCGCCGCCCAGCGTATCCAGGCCTCTGCCGCCGCCGTGGCTGAAATCGACGCCCTGGTGAGCCTGGCCGCCGTGGCCGTGCGGAACAACTATTGCCGCCCGGAGGTGGATGAATCCGGAATCATCGAGATCCGGGAGGGCCGCCATCCGGTGGTGGAGCAGGTGCTCAAGGACAGCCTTTTCGTCCCCAATGACACCTTCATGGGGGAAAAGGAGGAGCGTGTGGCCATCATTACCGGCCCCAATATGGCCGGCAAGTCCACCTATATGCGCCAGGTGGCCCTTATCGTGCTGATGGCCCAGATGGGCTCCTTCGTCCCCGCCCGCTTTGCCCGCATCGGCGTGGTGGACCGCATTTTCACCCGCATCGGCGCCAGCGACGACCTGTCTGCCGGGCAGTCCACCTTTATGGTGGAGATGACGGAGGTCTCCGATATTTTGCACCACGCCACCAGGAATTCCTTGCTGATTTTGGACGAGATCGGCCGGGGCACCTCCACCTTTGACGGTATGTCCATCGCCCGGGCCGTGCTGGAGTATTGTGCCGACAAGAAGACCCTGGGGGCAAAGACCCTGTTTGCCACCCATTATCATGAGCTGACGGAGCTGGGGAACACCCTCAGCGGCACCGTGAACTACAATATCGCCGTCAAGACCCGGGGAGAGGACATCATTTTCCTCCGCAAGATCATCCCCGGCGGCGCGGACAGAAGCTACGGCATCGAGGTGGCCAGGCTGGCGGGCCTGCCGGAAAAAGTGGTCCGCCGGGCCAAGCAGGTGCTTAAGGAATTGGAGGCGGAAAACGGCGTGCAGTATACCCAGCCCCGGGAGGAGAGTGACCAGGTGTCTCTGGAGGCCATGGGGGAGGGAGAAGTTCTGGATGCCCTGCGCCGCTGTCAGATCGACACCCTCACTCCCATCGAGGCCATGAATCTCATCTATGAATTGAAGCGAAAGCTGCGTTAAGGAGGGCCTATGGCCAAAAAGAAATCCTCCGGGTATATGACGGCGGGGGAACGGGTCGCGGGCGTCCTGTTCCTTTTCACCTATCTCTGCGTCCTGCCCTTTGCGGCCGCCCCGGCCTTCCGCCTGGCGGAACGGCTGCTGGGCACCGGTATTTCCCATGGCCTTCGGAACATGATCTACTATTATCTCCTCTTTGCCGTGACCCTGGCCATCTTCCACCGCTTTCTGGGCCGCACCACCCGCCTTTTCGCGGACCGGCTGGGCCCCGCCTGCAAGACCATCCTGGTGGGGCTGGTGGGGCTTTACGGGCTCAATGAGCTGGCCTACCGCCTTACCAGCCTGGCCGTCACGCCCCGGGTCAACCTCAACGATACCGCCATCTCCGCCCAGATCGCCGACGCGCCCAGGACCACCTTTTTGATCGTGGTGGTTTTGGCCCCCTTTGTGGAGGAGGTCCTCTTCCGGGGGCTGGTGTTCGGAAACCTGCGGGAAAAGAGCCGCGCGGTGGCCTATCTTGTAAGCTGCCTGCTTTTCGCGGCGCTCCATGTCTGGCAGTTTGCCCTGTCGGGGCGGGATGTGACCTATCTTTTGCTGATGGTTCAGTACCTGGTCCCCGGTGTGGTACTGTGCTGGGCCTATGAGCACTCCGGAACGCTGTGGAGCGCCATCGGCGTCCACGCCGTGGCCAATGGCCTCAGCGCCCTGGCCATGCTGTAACGGATACCGGCGGAGGGTATCACCATTTCATTCTGTAAGGGAGGGTTTCCCATGCCCCATATCCAACAGCTTGCCCCTCATATCGCCGACCTGATCGCCGCCGGCGAGGTGGTGGAGCGCCCCGCCAGCGTGGTGAAGGAGCTGGTGGAAAATGCCATTGATGCCGGAGCCAGCGCCGTTGTGGTGGAGATCCAGCGGGGCGGCATGGGCCTGATCCGGGTGACGGACAATGGCTGCGGCATCGCCCCCACGGAGCTCCCCACCGCCTTTTTGCGCCACGCCACCTCTAAGCTGCGCCGGGCGGAGGACCTTTCCGCCATCGGTACTCTGGGCTTCCGGGGCGAGGCCCTGGCGGCCATCTCCGCCGTAAGCCGGGTGGAGATCCTGACCCGGCAGCGGGGAGCCGTTTCCGGCGCCATGCTGCGCCTGGAGGGGGGCGTTCCGGGGACCGTGGAGGAGGCCGGCGCCCCGGAGGGCACCGCCATTTCCGTCCGGGACCTGTTTTATAACACCCCTGCCCGTCTCAAGTTCATGCGCAAGGACAGCGCCGAGACCGCCGCCGTGGCGGGCCTCATGCAGCACCTTGCCCTCTCTCACCCCGATATCTCCTTCCGCTTTTTGAAGGACGGCGCCGATGCCCTCCATACCCCCGGCGATAGGAAACTGGACTCCGCCGTCTATGCCGCCCTGGGCCGGGACTTTGCCCGGAGCCTGGTGCAGGTGGAAGGCCGGGGAGGCGATATTCAGGTCCATGGCTTCGTCACCCAGCCCCTTATGGGCCGGGGGAGCCGGGCCATGCAGACCTTCTTTGTAAACGGCCGCTTTATCAAGTCCCAGCTTCTCACAGCTGCCCTTGAGGAGGGGTACCGCAACCAACTGATGAAGGGGAAGTTCCCCGGCTGTGTGCTTTTCGTCACCCTGCCTGTTACGGCGGTGGATGTGAACGTCCACCCCGCCAAAACGGCGGTGAAATTTGCCAGGGAGCGGGAGGTGTTTGACGCGGTGTACCACACCGTACTGGATGGCCTTGCGGAAAAGGCCGCTCCCGCCCGTACGAAGGCCGTGGAGGAGACGGTGAACCCCCGGGAGGATTTCTTCCTCCGGATGGACGCCGGTACCTTCCGCCAGCAGGCCGCTTCCCGGCCCGCCCCGGCCCGCCCGGCCTATAATACCGAGTGGCGTGTGGACAAGGTGGAGGACAGCGTAAAGAAGGTCCCTTACGAAACGAAGCGAAGCGCCGCCTTCGGCAGCGCCCCGGCCTCCGTTGTGCCGAAGAGCGCCCCGGTGAAAAAAGAGTCCTCCGTCCCCGCCACACCCTCTCCCGCCACGCCCTCTCCCGCCGCACCCGCCGCGGTTTCCTCCCGGCAGGAGGAAAAACGGCCCTTCGTTCCCGCCATTCCCCAGGAGAAGCTGGAGCTGCCGGGGCAGGAGACCCTTCTCAAGCGGGAGGAGGCCCCCTGGCGCATGGTGGGAGAGGTGCTGCGGACCTACATCATCTGCGAGAGCCAGGAGGGCTGCGTCTATCTCATCGACAAGCACGCCGCCCACGAGCGCATCAATTTCGACCGCCTGAAGGAGGGCAAGACGCCCCCTATGCGGCAGACACTGCTGCGGCCCATCGCCGCGGAGCTGGCCCGGGAGGACAGTGCCCTGCTGCTGGAGAACCTGCCCCTGTTGGAGCAATTCGGGTTTGCCTGCGAGGATTTCGGGGACAATACATTACTGGTGCGGGAGGTCCCGGCGGATATTGACGCGGAGGACACCGTATCCACCCTGGAGGAATTTGCGCAGAACCTGCGCTCCGGCCGTTCCATGGAGGAGCGGCGGGAGAACCTGCTTCATACCATGGCCTGCAAGGCCGCCATCAAGGGCGGCTGGTACAGCGACCCGGCGGAGCTTTCCGTGCTGGTGGAGAAGGTGCAAAAGGGCGAGGTGCGGTACTGCCCCCACGGCCGCCCGGTGGCGGTGAAGCTCACCAAGTATGAGCTGGAGAAGATGTTCAAACGTGCCTGACCCCCTCACCGGAAGTTTGATGGGAGGATGCAGATGAAAAAGTTGTTGTTCGTGGACTGCTGTGTGAGCCAGCGGGGAGAACACTCCCGGACGCTGGCCCTGGCCCGGGCGTACCTGGATACCTTCCGGGAAAAACACCCGGACTGGGCGGTGGAGCGGGCAGAGTTGGCGGGGCTTGCGCCCTTTACGCCGGAGATGCTGGACCAGCGGGACAGGCTTGCCAAAAGGGGCGATTTCGGAGCGGAGGTCTTTGCTCCGGCCCGGGCCTTCCAGGCGGCGGACGCCATCGTGGTGGCGGCTCCCCTCTGGGACATGAGCTATCCCGCCCTTTTGAAGATCTATATCGAGCACATCTCCGCCAACGGCCTTTGCTACCACTATGACGCGGCGGGCTGCCACGGGGACTGCAGGGCGGAACGGCTGGTGTATCTCACCAGCGGCGGCGACTTCGAGACAGGGGAGAGCGTGGGTGTTCTCCATTGGAAGCAGCTTTGCACCATGTTCGGCATTGAAAAATTCGACTATGTTTTTGCAGGCGGCCTTGACATCGATCCCAACAAGACGGGGGAACTGCTGGAGGCTGCCTGCCGGCGGGCCCGGGAGCTGGTGTAAGCGCTGGCCCCGCCCCATGAGAGCAATCAGAAGGAAAGGAGGCCCCTCATGCTGCCAAAGGTTCTGTGCGTCGTGGGCCCCACCGCCTGCGGAAAGACCACGCTGGGGGTCGCCCTGGCGAAACGGTTCAACGGCGAGGTGGTCTCCGCCGACTCCATGCAGATCTACCGGGGCATGACCATCGGCACCGCCGCCCCCACGGCCCGGGAGATGGAGGGCGTGCCCCACCATATGATCGCCGTGGCGGACCCGGCGGAAAGCTGGTCCGCCGCAAAATACGCCGCTGCTGCCGCCCCCATCGTGGACGGCATCCTGGCCCGGGGCAAGCTGCCTATCCTGGTGGGGGGCACCGGATTGTGGCTGGACGCCCTGGTTCGGGGCCATGGATTTGCCCCCGGCCACAGCGGCGGGGAGACGCGAAGGATCCTCCAAAAACGGCTGGAAGAGGAGGGTATGGCCCCCCTCTGGGCGGAGCTTGAGCGGGTGGATCCCGCCGCCGCGGCACGGCTCCATCCGGCGGATGAAAAGCGGGTCCTTCGGGCACTGGAGGTGTATATGGAGACGGGAAAGACCATTACGCAGCACAATGAGGAGACCCGTGCCATGCCGCCCCGGTATGACGCCGTGTGGATCGGGCTGCAGTTCAGGGACCGGCAGGATATGCGGGAGCTGATCGACCTGCGGGTGGATAAAATGGTGGAGGCAGGCTTGCTGGAGGAGGTGCAGAACCTGCTTGATGCCGGCATCCCCGCCGGCGCCACAGCCCTGCAGGCCATCGGCTACAAGGAGTTCCTGGCCGTGGCCCAGGGGAGGGCCACCACGGAACAGGCCATCGAGGAGGTGAAGCTCCGCTCCCGGCAGTACGCCAAACGCCAGCTCACCTGGCTGCGGAAAAATGAGGCTATCCACTGGATTTTCTGGGAAAAAAACCGGGATTTTGCCCGTGCCATCCAGATTTCGACCGAAATTCTCACCGCCGAGGGATTATCCTGATAGCGGCAGCGCAGGCGCGGTTTCCGCGGAACCTTTGCTGCCGTAAGGCGGGCGAGAGATATCGTCCGACCAACAGAAAAAGGAGCGGACGATCTATGCAGACAAGAATCAATATTCAGGACACTTTTCTTCTCCGGGCAAGGCGGGAGGCGGTTCCCGTCACCATGTTTTTGATGAACGGGTTCCAGATGCGGGGCGTGATCCGCGGGTTTGACGCCTTTGTGGTGGTACTGGAAAGCGAGGGACGCCAGCAGGTGATCTACAAGCACGCCATCTCCACCATCGCTCCCGTGCGGCCCATCGCCCTGGAGGAGGTACCAAGCCAGGCATAAAAGCCATACATACAAAGAGGCACACCAATGAAGAAACAAAACCTTGGAAGCAGATTACTCATGGCGGTGGTCACCCTTGCGGTCATCGCCTATTTCGGCGTGGGCGTTTTCCGCTATGTGGAGGACCCCCTCTCCACCACCCTTGCCTACACCTATCAGCTCAGCGAGGGCGTGGACGTAACGGGCTATGTGGTGCGGCAGGAAAGTATCCTGCCTGACGAGGATGCCGGCGTTTTGCGCCTGACCCGGGGAGAAGGGGAACGGGTGAGCAAGGGAGGCACCGTGGCCGCGGTGTATGCAGACCACGCCTCCCTGGAGCGCCAGTCGGAGGTGGACGAGCTGACCACCCGCATTGAGCAGCTTCAATACGCCCGGGACGCCGCCCTGGCCGATGAGGTTTCCATAAAGTTGGACAGCCAGATCTTTCAGTGTGTGCTGGACTACCGGGCGGATCTGACCGACGGCCGCCTGCGGGAGGCGGAGACCCACGGGACAAAGCTCCGCTCCCTCATCCTGAAGCGGGACTACAACGACACCGGCGGCGGGGAGCTGGACGCCCAGATCGCGGAGCTGGAGGCCCAGCTCAAGGAGAAGAAGTCCCAGGTCTCCGCTTCCGTCCGGCGGGTGGCGGCTCCCGCCTCCGGCCTTTGGAGCGCGGTGGTGGATGGCTATGAAACGGTGCTGACGCCCCAGAGCGTGGCCGCCATGACGCCCAGCCAACTCTCCTCCCTCCAGGCGGACGCCGCCGTGCGTTCCAACACCGGAAAAATGGTGCTGGGGGATAAATGGTACTTTGCCGCCACACTCTCCCAGGCGGAAGCGGAAAGCCTCCGGAAGGAGGAGAGCCGGGGTGTTTCCCTGTCCCTGCGGTTTGCCAAGGAGGCAGAACGGGACCTGCCTGTCACCATCTCCTCCATCAGCGCCGTGGAAAACGGACGGTGCGTGGTGGTTCTGGAGGGGAATACCTTTTTGCAGGAGCTGACGATGCTGCGCCAGCAGCGGGCACGGATCATCACCGGCTCCGTGGAGGGCATCCGGGTGCCCAAGGAGGCCCTGCGGGCGGAAAAAACCACCCAGACCCAGGAGGGCGGAACTGTGAAGAGCGACGGCACCGGCGTTTACTGCGTGGTGGGCATGGAGGCCCGCTTTAAGCCGGTGGAGGTCGTCTACAGCGGAGAGAGCTTTGCTATCGTCCGGGCCAACGCCCCGGCGGATAAGGAGCGTATCCGCCTGCGCCCCGGCGACGAGGTCATCGTGGCCGCCCGGGGGCTGTATGACGGTAAGGTAGTGGGATAAAATGCCTTCCCGGAGGGGAAGGATCAAAAGAGAGGAAGAATTCTAATGTCCATTTGCGATAATATCGGGGCTGTCCGGGAGCGGATGGCTGCCGCCGCCATTGCCGCGGGCCGTGACCCCGGCGAGATTCTGCTGGTGGGTGCCAGCAAGATGAACGATGCCGCCGCCTGCCGGGCGGCCATCGCCGCAGGCATCGATGCCCTGGGGGAAAACCGGGTCCAGGAGATGACCGGAAAACTGGCGGAGGGCGCCTACACCGGCGCGCCGCTGCATTTTATCGGCCACTTGCAGCGCAACAAGGTCCGCCAGGTGGTGGGGAAGGTGGACTTGATCCAGTCTGTGGGCTCGGAGGAGCTTTTGGCGGAGATTGAAAAGGCCGCCGCGAAGCTGGAAATCGTACAGGACATCCTGCTGGAGGTCAACATCGGCATGGAGGAGGCCAAAAGCGGCTTTGCCCCCGCCGCCCTTTACGACGGGGCGAGAGCTGCCCTGAACTGCCCCCACGTCCGGGTCCTGGGCCTGATGACCATTCCTCCGGCGGAGGCTTCCCGGGAGGAAAATTGTGGATATTTTGCGGAAGTTCACGCGCTTTATGTTGACATCAATGCGAAATTGTTTCATAATAATTTTAAATACCTGTCAATGGGCATGAGCGGCGACTATGAGGATGCCATCGCAAACGGCGCAACCATGGTCCGTGTCGGCAGCGCCATTTTCGGGGCGCGCCACTATACTTGATGACCGAAGGAGATTCACCATGAGCTTTCTGGATGAGCTGAAAAAACTGACCCATCCCTATGAGGATGAGGATGAGGAGTTTGAAGATTTCGAGGAAACGCCCCGCAGGGACAGCTTTGAGGAGCGCCGGGCCAAGGCGGATGACCGCCGGGGCAAGGTGGTGAACATCCATGCCACCACCCAGCTCAAGGTAGTGCTGGTGAAGCCTGACCGCTTTGAGGCTGCCGCCGAGATCGCCGACCAATTGAAGGACAAGCGCACCGTGGTCCTGAATCTGGAATCCACCAACAAGGATGTGGCCCGCCGCCTGACGGATTTCCTCTCCGGTGTGACCTACGGCGTGGAGGGCAAGATCAAGAAGGTCGCCGCCAACACCTACATCATTACCCCTTACCATGTGGATTTTGAGGGCGATCTGATCGACGAGCTGGAAAGCAACGGCCTGTATTTCTGATAAGGGAGGAACATAAAAATGCTGACACCCCAGGAAGTTTCCACCCACGCATTTGCCAAGGCCGTCATGGGCGGCTACAATATGGCGATGGTCGATGAGTTCCTCGACGAGCTTACCGATGACTATACCGCTCTTTATAAGGAAAACGCCGCCCTCAAGGCCAAGATGAAGGTCCTGGTGGAGAAGGTGGAGGAATACCGCGCCACAGAGGACTCCATGCGGGCAACGCTGCTGACTGCCCAGCGCATGGCCGACTCCATCGTCCATGAGGCGGAGGCAAAACGGGACGAGATGCTTTCCCAGGCGGAGCTTGCCGCCCGGGACAAGCTGCAGCAGTACCGCGAGGAGATCTATACCTCCGAAGAGCGGCTGAAGCAGGGGCAGTTGGAGCTCTCCCGTTTCATCGCCGAAAGCCGCAGTGTGTGCGAAAAACAGTTGGCCTTCCTGGCTCAACTGCCCGAGGTGGAGGTGGATACCGCCCCCGTGGAAGCCCCCCCTGCCCAGGAGATGAAGGTGGAGGAGATCGAGGAGAAGGTGCTGGCCACCTTTGCCGCCGAAGGCGGGGAAGAGGAGGAGCCGGAAGCCCAGGAGGCGGAAGAGGGGAATCCCTTCGGCCAGGAGGAAGATTCTCTGGACGCCACCCGGCGCATCAATCTCAGCGATCTGAAATTCGGCCGCAATTACGGCAAAGACTGATCAAAGGCGGCTCCGTGGGAGCCGCCTTTTCATGTCAGGGGGAATAGCCGCCCCTGGCCGTCACCGCTCAAAACGGATTACGCCCCCACCCGCCCTCCGGCGGGGCGCCCGGGGCCATGAGGAGGTTCTTATGTCTCACCAGAAGCCCATCGTGGCGTTCCTGTACGACTTTGACAAGACCCTGTGTACCACCGATATGGAGGATTACGCCTTCATTCCCTCCCTGGGTATGACCCCCCGGGAATTCTGGGCCAAGGCCAACGGATTCGGCCGACAGAACCGGGTGGACGGCATCCTCGCCTATATGTACACCATGATCCGGGAGTCCCACGGGCGGAATCTGCCCTTTACCCGGGAGAGCCTGGTGAAGATGGGCAGGGACATTGTCCTCTTCCCCGGCGTGCGGGAGTGGTTCGCGCGCATCAACGCCTTCGGCGCCCAACAAGGCGTCCGGGTGGAGCACTACATCATCTCCTCCGGCCTGCGGGAGATCATCGAGGGCTGCTCCATCAGCGGCGAGTTCAAGGAGATCTACGCCAGCGAGTTTTATTACGACGAGGAGGGAAGGCCCGTCTGGCCCAAGCTCACCGTCAATTTCACCGCAAAGACCCAGTTCGTCTACCGCATCAACAAGGGGGTGCTGGACGTGTCTGACGACAAGACCCTCAATGACTCCATGCCCGATGACAGCAAGCGCGTCCCCTTCCACAACATGGTCTACGTGGGGGACGGCCTCTCCGACGTGCCCTGCATGAAGATGATGCGCTCCTACGGCGGCCAGGCCATCGCCGTCTACCAGCCTGAAAGCCGCACCGCCGTGGAAGAGCTGCTGGCCAAGGGCCGGGTGGACTACATCTTCCCGGCGGATTACCGGGAGGACACCGCCCTGGACCTGACGGTGAAGAATATCATCCGCAAAATGGCCATCGCCGACGCCCTGGGCTACGAGAACGCCCGGCAGCTTCGCTCCATCGGCGGCGACGTGCTGCCCAACCAGGTGGAGCTGTTCTGATGGGGATCTGGGAAGAGCTGCGGCGGGAGGAGTTTTGGAACTGGCTCCCGGAGACAGGCGGGGAATTCTTTGACGCCTGCTTTGATATGGCCCCGGAAACCATTGGCCCCGGCGAAAGGCGGCAGAGCCATGGCCGGGTGGGCTATCTTCTCTCCGGCAGCGCCGTTTTGACGGCGGAGGGCGCCGCCCGCGATGCGGAAAAGGGGACCCTTTTCGGGGCGAAGGACAGCCGGACTGCCCTGGAGACGGAATTATACGCCAGGACTCCCTGCACCGTTTTCTGGATGGACGGAGCTATCCTGCGCTCTGTGTGCTATAGTGCCTGCTGGTTCCACGCCAGATTCTGCAAGGAGGCGGAGGCCTACTTCCGGAAGATGGGGAGAGGAAGCGGGGCCCCCTGAGGAGGGGGGAACTCCCTCTTTACAAACCGTATCCCCCCTGCTAAAATATACATCGTGTATTCAAAGCGCCCCTTCCTCCCACCCGGAACACGAAAGGGCGGCGGCAGCCGCTTCACCGGGACTGTGGGAGAGGCCGGAAGGAGAAAAAATATGGCTTCCGAATTTTCCCGCACCTTGTCCCTGCTGCGCCAGGAGCGGGGGGTTTCCCAGCGCACCGCCGCCAAGGACCTGGGGATCTCCCAGGCGCTGCTCAGCCACTATGAAAACGGCATCCGGGAACCCGGCCTTGCCTTTGTGGTGAAGGCCTGCGACTATTATAACGTTTCCGCGGACTTCATTCTGGGCCGCACCCTCTCCCGTGAGGGGAATATGCTTACAAAGCAGGACATCCTGAACGCCGCTGAGCCGGGCAACGTCCTCCAGGGCAGCGTCCTGGCTACGCTGCAAAGTAAGCTGGTGGGGGGCGCCGTGGGAGTGCTCTTCGGCCTTTTGGGAAAACTGGGGGATAAAAACGCCATCAACGCGGCGGGCGCCTATCTTTCCGACGGGGTGTATCAGCTCTACCGCCACTTTTACCGCGCTGCCGGCGCCAACGAGGACTATTTCTCCCTGAAACGGGAGGAATTCGCCTTGGGCCTGGCCGAGGCGGATATGAAGCTCTCCCAGGGCCGTTATGTCCGGGCCCTGGAGGGCCGTGAGAAAGCCGAATTCCCAGACCTGTCCCCCGCCGCCCTCACAGAGCAGTTTCCCGGCCGCAACCAGAGCCTGACCCAGGTGCTGGGCACCGCGGACGCCCGGATAAACAAGCTGGCGGAATAAACACCCCGGTGAAGGGGGCTCCCATTCCTGTGACCACGGACGCAATCCTCAATCAGGAGGTCTTCCATATATGATTAAACAGTCCAATATCCGCAATTTTTCCATCATCGCCCATATCGACCACGGCAAGTCCACCCTGGCGGACCGGCTTTTGGAGATGTGCCAGGCTGTCAGCCAGCGGCAGATGGAAAGCCAGCTCCTGGACAACATGGATCTGGAAAAGGAACGGGGCATCACCATCAAGGCCCGGGCCGTGCGCCTGCAGTACCGTGCCAAGGACGGTGAAACCTATGACTTGAACCTCATCGACACCCCGGGCCACGTGGACTTCAACTACGAGGTCTCCCGTTCCCTTGCCGCCTGTGAGGGCGCCATATTGGTGGTGGATTCCACCCAGGGCGTAGAGGCCCAGACCCTGGCTAACACCTACCTGGCCATGGAGCACGAGCTGGAGATTTTGCCCGTGTTCAATAAGATCGACCTTCCTGCCGCGGACCCGCAGAAGGCCAAGCACGAGGTGGAGGACATCATCGGCCTTCCCGCCATGGACGCACCGGAGATCTCCGCCAAGATGGGCATCAATATCGAATCTGTTTTGGAGGATATCGTCCAAAACGTTCCCGCGCCCTCCGGCGATGTGAACGCCCCCTTGAAGGCGCTGATCTTTGACAGCCAGTATGACAGCTACCGGGGTGTTATTGTCTATATGCGCCTGATGGAGGGCAGTATCCGCACCGGCCAGATGGTGAAGCTTATGGCCTCCGGCGCTACCTATCAGGTGGTGGAGTGCGGCCACCTGCTGCCCCTGGGCCTGGAGAGCTGCGACTGCCTGGAGGCCGGTGAGGTGGGCTATTTCACTGCCTCCATCAAAAACGTGGCGGATACCCGGGTGGGCGATACCGTCACCGACGCCGTGAATCCCACCGCCGAGCCCCTGCCCGGCTACCGGGGGGTCCAGTCCATGGTGTACTGCGGCATCTATACCGAGGACGGCTCCAAGTATCCCGATCTTCGTGACGCCCTGGAAAAGCTGCAGCTCAATGACGCCTCCCTTTCCTTTGAGCCCGAATCCTCCGTGGCGCTGGGCTTTGGCTTCCGCTGCGGCTTTTTGGGAATGCTCCATATGGAGGTCATCCAGGAGCGGCTGGAGCGGGAATTCAACCTGGATCTGGTCACCACCCTGCCCTCTGTTATCTACCATGTCTATAAGACCGACGGCACCATGGTCAAGGTGGATAACCCCCACAACTATCCCGACCCCGGCACCATTGAGCACGCCGAGGAACCATATGTGAAGGTGAATATCATCGCTCCCAACGAGTATGTGGGCAATATCATGCCCATGTGCC
>JAEDEN010000113.1 GCA_016293265.1 Oscillospiraceae bacterium
TTCTGTGTTCTTTTATCTGAAAATGAAGGAGGCCCTTTCATGAAGCTTTTCGGCGCCCGGAGCTGCCCCTGGCAGGCTCTGCTGGCCTATATTCTGAAATCCGAATACGGCCTTTCTCCCCTGCCGGAAATCGCCCGGACGCCGGAAGGAAAGCCTCACTTTCCCGGCCGGCCCGACCTGCATTTCAGCGTCAGCCACACCGGGGACTTGGTTCTCTGCGCCGTGTCCTCTTTTCCCGTGGGGGCTGACATCGAGACCATCCGCCCCCGCCGGGACTCTCTGCCCCGGTACGCGTTGACGGAGGAAGAGTTTCTGGACTATCAGGCCCTGGGCGGGGACTGGCCGGCCTTTTATACCCTCTGGACCCGGAAAGAAGCCTGGTGCAAGTACACCGGCCAGGGTCTGCGCTCCCTTTGGGGCCGGACGCCTCCCAGGGAAGGGCTGTTCTGGGGGCAGTACGCCGGGGAGGACTGGCGGGCTGCCGTGTGCGGCCGGGAGCAGCCGCCGGAGACCATTTGCTGGCTGAAGGAAGGAGACCTGCCATGAAGCTGACCCAGGACTTTTACAACCGGGACACCCGTCTGGTGGCCCGGGCGCTTTTGGGCAAGTATCTGGTGCGGGTGCAGGAGGGCGTCCCTCTGGCTGTGCGCATCTGCGAGACGGAAGCCTACATCGGACGGATGGACAAAGCCTGCCACGCCTACAACTATCGGCGGACCCAGCGAACAGAAACCCTGTTCGCCCCGCCGGGCACCGCATATATTTACTTAATCTATGGTATGTACCACTGCCTGAACTTTGTCACCGAACCGGAGGGAGAACCCTGTGCCGTCCTTATCCGGGGCGGGCAGGCCCGGGGGAACCTGCCCCTGCTCACCCGCAACCGGTACGGAAAACCGCCGGAGCAGCTCACCGCCTACCAGAAGAAAAACTTTCTCAACGGGCCGGGAAAGCTCTGCAAGGCCCTGGCCCTCACCCGGGCGGAAAACGGCTGCTCCCTGCTGGGGGAGGAGCTGTTTCTCTGCGACACCCTGGAGGACATCGGCCTGACCACGCCTCCGGAGGACAAGCTGCCCCTGGAAATCCGCACCAGCCCCCGCATTGGCATTGACTACGCGGAGGAGGCGGTACACTTCCCCTGGCGGTATTTTCTCCCGAAAACCACACTTTCAAACCAAAAATGAAGAGAAAGAAACGCCGGCGGCTCTGCCCTTTCGCAAAGCTGCCGACGTTTGCCCGTTCCGGGGTCGTTATCCGGTAGGCTGTTCCATTCCTTCCCGCAGCTTTTCCAGCGCTTTTTTCTCCAGGCGGGATACATTCCGCCGGAACTAATGTAAGTGATTGGGCCTTGAAAAACACGCCGCTGAAACGGCGAAACCTATTGATATGATTGACTTTTTTTGATATCATCAAGTTCCGGAAAGCGAAATTTGATAATGACCTGTTTCTTCTCGGTCAGCTCCACCCGATCGATCAAGCTGACCAGCAGCTCCCGGCTGGTAAAGGCGCTGTCCACGAAACGCTGCACCAGCTTCTGCGCCCTGTCCTGCGTGGGGACGGGACTTTTCTTTCGCAGTTCCAGCTCCTGTCGCTTCTCCTCCAAAAGGCTTCGATCCAGCTTGACCCGGCTGTAAATGCGGGCAAAATCCCCTTCGGGCAGCAGCCCACTGAGACGGTCCATATACACCTTGTCGAGATTGGCAGTCAGGCTGTCGATCTTGTTCTGGATTGCCTGAAGCTCAGCCTCCAGAGCGTTTTCTTTCTGGGCCTGCTCCACCGCTCGCTGAGCGATGGGGAGCAGTTCAGCGGGATGTAAATAGGCCTCGCAGACCTCCCGCACCTTGGCAGTCACCGCATCGGTAACCGTCTTCTCCTTGATGGAGTGGCAGGTACAGACCCCCGCATTGGTGAACCGCTGATAGGTCCGGCAGACGAAGTACAGCACATCCTCTCCCCTGGCGTTCTTGCGGTTGAGCACCGCCAGCGGGTAGCCGCACTCGTGGCAGAAGATGATGCCTTTGAGCAAGAAGTCATAGGTTCGGCTGCGGGTGTGCCTGCGGCTGTTCACCAGCATCCGCACCTTGCGGAAGGTCTCGGCGTCGATCAGCGGCTCGTGGGTACCCTCCACCACCACCCAGTTTTTCCGGTCCTGTTTCAGGCACTTCTTGGACTTATAGCTGATCTTCACGCTGCGGCCTTGAACCATATTGCCGATATAGGTCTCATTTTGCAGCATATCGGAGATGCGCTCGCTGGACCAAAGGCCAGTGTATGGACCGGGTTTGGCAACCATCAGTCCCGCATAGGCAGCCGGGGTTGGAACCCCCTCGGCGTTGAGCTGGGCGGCAATCTGGCGGCAGCTCATGCCATCCAGAGCCATGCCGAAAATGCGCCGCACCATGGGGGCCACTTCCTCGTCAATGACGATCTTGTTCTTCTCCGTGGGGTGCATCTTATAGCCATAGACCGGCTTGCCCCCGATAAACTGCCCTTTCCGCTGCTTATCCCGCTTGACGCTCTTGATCTTTTTGGAGATGTCCTTGGCGTACATGTCGTTCATAATGGCCCGGAAGGGCGTGATGTCGTTGGCGCTGGACTCCACGCCGGTGTCGATGCCATCCAACAAAGAGATGTAACGAACTCTTTTTTCAGGGAAGTACCGCTCCATGTAGTGGCCGGTCATGATGTAGTCACGCCCCAGACGGCTCAGGTCCTTGGTGATGACCATGTTGACCTTCTTAGCCTCGATGTCGCCAATCATCCGCTGAAAGTCCGGGCGGTCAAAGTTGGTGCCGCTCCATCCATCATCCACATAGGTGTCGTAGACGGAAAGCCTGTGCTGCTGGACGAACTCATTGAGCAGCGATTTCTGGTTGGTGACGCTTTCGGATGGTCCTTCGTTCTCATCCTCCTTTGAAAGTCTGATATATAATGCCACATGATAATCCATGGGGTTGCTTATCTCTAAATACATTTTGTACCTCCAGAGGTAAGCGGCCATTCATCATGGGCATTATACATGATGATCCGGTGCAGACGCAAATTTTCCAAGCTCCCGTTTGAGGAAGGCGACAAAGGACGAATGAATCAGATCCTGAATGGACTCCCCCTCGTCATTGTAAAAACAGCTGACGATTCGTTCCTGTGCTTTCATGGCACACCTCCTTCATGAACTAATACAGACTATGCGGCAATGCAAGCAAATTTGCTTTCTGGTATCAAAAAAGCGATGGGTCACTTTGCACCTATAAAATTGACACAAACGACGGAAAAATCCCCCTATCGGGAAAGGCATGGGTTTTGTATACTATCCATGGAAACAAAAAAGAAGGACCTGTGATTCCCCCGATCAACAGAGAAAAGGAGACAGCACCATGCTGAAAATCGAGCATTTAACCAAAGTTTATGGAGAGAAAAAGGCGGTGGACGATCTTTCCCTGCACATTCGACCGGGAGAGATCTACGGCTTCATCGGCCACAACGGCGCGGGAAAGACCACCACCATCAAGGCCTGCTGCGGCATTTTGCAATATGACAGCGGCGAAATCTATGTGGACGGCGTGTCCATGAAGCAGAATCCCCTGGCCTGCAAAGCCAGGCTGGCCTACATTCCCGATAACCCTGATCTGTACGAGTTCATGACAGGCATCCAGTTTCTGAACTTCGTGGCCGATATCTTCGGCGTCAGCGCGGCGGACCGGCAGGCGCGCATCCGCCGGCTGGCCGACACCTTTGAGCTCACCGGCGACTTGGCCCAGCCGGTGTCCGTCTATTCCCACGGCATGAAGCAGAAGCTGGCCATCATCTCCGCACTGATCCACGATCCCCAGCTGATCGTCATGGACGAGCCCTTTGTGGGTCTGGACCCCAAGGCCTCCCACCAGCTGAAGGGGCTGATGCGGGAGATCTGCGACCGGGGCGGCGCCAT
>JAEDEN010000114.1 GCA_016293265.1 Oscillospiraceae bacterium
TGAACACCATGAAGGCCGTCCAGCGGGCCTGCGAGCTGGTGGAGCTGCTGGGCGCGGGCGAAGTGGTGGACGGCGTCATGGACGTCATCGCCAAGGACAGCTATCCCACCACCGTGAAGCTGGAGCCCGAAAAGGTCAACGGCCTCCTGGGCACCGATATCTCCGAGGAGGAGATGCGCCGTATTCTGGAAGAGCTGGGCTTCCGGCTGGAGGGTGACGTCATTCACGTTCCCTCCTGGCGGGGCGACGTGGAGCATTACTCCGACATCGCCGAGGAGGTGGCCCGTTTCCACGGCTACAACGCCATCCCCGACACCCTCTCCTCCGGCATGAACGAGCGCCGGGGCTACTCCCCCGTGCAGAAGGTAGAAAACGCCATTGGCGCCCTGTGCCGCAGCGCGGGCTACAACGAGATCATCACCTATTCCTTCATCAGCCCCACCTACTACGACAAGATCGACCTGCCCGCCGACTCCCCCCTGCGCAGTTCCCTGAAGATCCTGAATCCCCTGGGAGAGGACACCTCCATTATGCGCACCACCACCCTGCCCTCCATGCTGGAGATCCTGACCCGGAACTACAATTTCCGCAACAAGACCGCCAAGCTCTATGAGCTGGGCCGCACCTACTTCGCCAAAAACGACGGTTCCGGCATGGCCCACGAGCCCAAGGTCCTCTCCATGGGCGCTTACGGCCCCGGCTTTGATTTCTTTACCCTCAAGGGAGCGGTGGAGACCGTTCTGGAGGGCCTGCGCATCCAAAATGTGCGCTACGTGGCCGAGGGGGCCAATCCCTCCTACCATCCCGGCCGCTGCGCCAAGGTCTACAGCGGCGACACGCTGCTGGGCGTGCTGGGCCAGGTCCATCCCCACGTGGCCGCCAACTACGGTGTGGACTGCGAGCTGTACGCCGCAGAGCTGCGCTTTGATGCCATGTATGACTGCCGGGGCGGCCAGCCTATCTACCAGCCCCTGCCCAAGTTCCCCGCCGTCACCCGGGATATCGCGGTGGTGTGCGACAAGGCCATTCCCGTGGGCGACCTGCAGGAATGCATCCGCCGGGGCGCTAAGGGCCTTCTCAAGGAAGTGACCCTCTTCGATATCTACACCGGCGCCGGCGTGCCCGAGGGGAAGAAGAGCGTCGCTTTCAACCTGGTCCTCCGGGCTGACGACCGCAACCTCACCGCCCAGGAGGCCGACGAGGACGTGAAGGGCATCCTGGCCCTGCTGGAGAGCGAGTGCCGCGCCACCCTGCGCTGACGCCAACCTGCCTCCCCGGCGGCGTGAGAAGGAAACTTTTCGGATTTTCCCCACGAAACTCTTTACAGTCCTTGAAAAAACGAGTATACTAAACCTAAACATGCAAGCTCTGCAGAGAGAAAGGTGGTGTCTGTATGGACGATTTTACCAGAAAATTCCGTATCCCGGTGGATAAGGACGCCGAGATCCATGAGATCCTCTCCACGGTCTATCAGGCATTGGAGGAAAAGGGCTACAACCCCATCAACCAGATCGTCGGCTATATCCTCTCCGAAGACCCCACCTATATCACTAACCACAATAACGCCCGTACGCTGATCCGCAAGATCGACCGTGACGAGCTTTTGCAGGTTCTGGTGCGCAAGTATCTGGGGCAGTAAAGATCCACAGCGGCCCGCGAGTCAGCAGCTCGCGGGCCGTTTTATCGTCAGGCGCGAAAAAGGCCGTCGGCTTTTGCACCGGGAAGGTGCGTCAACGGCCTGTAAATCAACTTCCTTTTCAGGGCAGTATGATCCCCCGGGGTGTGATGCACACACCCCGGGGGATTTTTCTCACAGCCCTGAAGGCGGCTGCCGCCTCAGGGCCTTTCAGACAGGGCCTTTTTCAGGTGGATCTCCCACCGGGGCTCTTTTGCGGTGGCCGCAAAGGTCGTGGCGGCCCCCTCCTTTCAGGGGCGCCCCGGCCACATTTTCTGTTCTCAATCCTGATCCCCTTTGATCTCGGCGGGGGGCTCATCCAACTGCCAGGGATCGCTGAGGAGGTTATGGAGATGGCGCAGGACGGAGGCAAAGTAAAAGCCGTCCACGATGCGCTCGTCGGTGACATAGTTGAAGTCGATGTACTTCTTCAACTCCACGCTGCCATCCCCCTTCACCTCATACACCCGGCGCTTCCTTCCCATGGAGCAAAACACCGGCACGTTTCCGAAGTCATAGAGATGGTGGTAAATGGCGGGGATCCCCAGCGAGGCCATGGAAGTGATGTACAAAGAGCCGTGGAAGGGGGAAAGCTTGGTGAGAAACCGGGGCAGCAGGCCAAAGTAGTCCAGGGCCTGGAGCAAAAAGACGAAGAATTTCAGCAGCAGGCCGGGAATCAGGTTGAAGGCCCCTGCCAGCTTGTCGAAGGAGGTATCCGCCGGGGCGTCCTTCACCTCCCGCACCTTTTGGCCAAAGCGCTCATAGACGTCCCTGGCCGTGCCCTCCGGGGAGAAGGTGGTCTTGATGACGGTATCAGGCGCGTTGTTGCTCATCTCCTTTTTCACCGTCATGTTGACCTCGATCTCTCCATCCCGGGTGAAGATCTTCTGCCCGGCGATAAAGCGGTTCAGCCCCGGATATCTGGCGCAGGTGCGGACATAGGCAGCCAGCATCACATGGAGCGCACCGAAGTTCTTCATGCCCTCTTTGCGCTTTTCCGCGATATAGCGCTCCATATTAGAGACTTCCACATGATCCTCAATGAAATTCTGCGCCGTATTGCGTGTCTTCATGAGATAGGGAGAGACGGCGAAAATGGGAGAGAGGGTCCGCACGCGGCGTCCGTCGTTCCGGTCGCCGAAGCGGCGGACATAGCTGCCGGGTTTCACCTCCCGTTTCTTCATGGCGGCGGACAGAGTGAAAAGGCCCAGCATAATGGCAAGGACAGAGAGCTCTGCCAGCACTTCTCCCGGCATCCAGGTCCTCCGCCCCATCATGGTCAGGCCCACGTCTTCCACAAAAATGTGGTAAAGCAGAGGCAGGCCAAACAAGGGCAGGAGCAGCCTCTGGGTGGGGATGCGGCCGGTGACCGTGGCGGTATAAAGAATGGCTACCAGGGCGTAAAGTCCCAGGCACAGCAGGGTGTGGAGCAGCGAGGGAAAGGTCAGTGCCTTCAGCGCAAAAAAGACGCAGCCCAGCCAAACGGGAATGGCCGTGCGGAACAGGCGCTCCCGGCCGTCACGGAAAATAATGGGAATGGCCATCAGGCAGGCAGCCACAGGCAGCACGGCCTGGGTCCAAAAGCGGTAGGCGGACAGGTCTGCGCCACAGGCCCAGGCCACACGGAGGGATGCGGAAAGGCCCATCATCACAGCGGATAAAATGACCAGCGCGTTGACAGCGGGCAGCCAGTATACGGTCCTTTTCATAAGCAGTTTCCTCTTTTTTACAGTTTGCGGTGTGAAAAAGGCGCGTTGCCGCGCCTTGTTACAGATTCATTATACGCCCCCAGCCCCAAAAGTCAACTGACAAGGAAGCCCCGCCGCACAAGTGTGCGGCGGGGCTTTCCATTACGCCTTATATAGGGCCGAGATGACTGGGAGATTCTTTCCCTCAGCCGGCGGCATAGCCCACCAGAGTCTCAAAGAAGCCAAGGCACACGTCGAAGTCGCACAGGGCCTTCTCAGGGGCCTTGTCGAACAGCACGATCTTGGCATCGTTCTCGGGATGGAACTGGATGCCCAGGCAGAAGGTGTTGCCCTGGAGCTCGACGGCCTCAACGGTCTCAACACCGTTGACGGTAGCGGTGGCAACAACGGTCAGGTCGGTGCCTTCCACGCTGCCGACAGTCTGGTGATGCCAGGAGGAAACATTGTCCAGCTTGGTATCGCCAACGATGTCATACAGCCACTCAGAATCCTTGGAGATGGTGACGGGGTGACGGGCATAGGTGCGGTTGGGAGCACC
>JAEDEN010000115.1 GCA_016293265.1 Oscillospiraceae bacterium
ACCACCTTCTCCACCCACATTGATGCCGTGGAGATCGGGGATGAGGCGGTGAAGGCCGCCTATGAGCGGTATCTTTCCGCCCGTGTGGAGGTCTACGGCCAGGAGAAGGCGGCCCAGCGCCCCCAGACCCTGATGGATATCGCCACCATCGGCACCAAGACCCTGAAGAAGCGGGGCCTCCTGCCGGAGATCGACCAGTCCGAGGAGATCAACGCCTGCTCCATCCATGTACCCGCCGTGGTGGACGGGGAGGAACAGGACTGGCTGCTGATGTTCAAAAACGAAACCCACAACCACCCCACTGAGATTGAGCCCTTCGGCGGCGCGGCCACCTGCATCGGCGGCTGTATCCGGGACCCCCTCTCCGGCCGCGTGTATGTCCACCAGGCCATGCGCTTCACCGGCGGCGGCGATCCCCGGAAAGCCATGAGCGACACCCTCCCCGGCAAACTCCCCCAGCGCAAGCTGGCCCAGACCGCCGCCGCGGGCTACTCCTCTTACGGCAACCAGATCGGCCTTGCCACTGGCCACGTGGCGGAGGTCTACCACGAGGGCTATATCGCCAAGCGCCTGGAATGCGGCGCCGTGGTGGGCGCTGCTCCCGCCCGGAACGTGGTCCGTGAGCGTCCCGCCCCGGGCGATGTGGTCATCCTGCTGGGCGGCCGCACCGGCCGGGACGGCATCGGCGGCGCCACCGGCTCCTCCAAGAGCCACAACCTCAAGTCCCTGGTCACCATGGCCAGCGAGGTCCAAAAGGGCAACGCCCCCGAAGAGCGCAAGATCCAGCGTCTCTTCCGCAACGGTGACGTGACCCGCCTCATCAAGCGCTGTAACGACTTCGGCGCCGGCGGCGTCAGCGTTGCCATCGGTGAGCTGGCCGATGGCCTTGCCATCGACCTGGACGCCGTGCGCAAGAAGTACGAGGGCCTGGACGGCACAGAGCTCGCCATCTCCGAAAGCCAGGAGCGTATGGCTGTGGTTGTGGCCCGGCAGGACGCCGCCGCCTTCATCGCCGCCGCGGAAAGCGAAAACCTGGAGGCTTACCAGGTGGCCGTGGTAACGGAGGAGCCCCGTATGGTGATGCGCTGGAAGGGCCGCACCATCGCCGACCTCTCCCGCGCCTTCCTGGACACCAACGGCGCCGCCAAGCACACCACCCTCTCCGTGGCTGAAAAGGACCGCAGCGGCCTTGCCGCTCCCCGCTTCACCTCCCTGCGGGAGATGGCGGGCAGTCTCAAATGCGCCAGCCGCCGGGGACTCACCGAGCGGTTCGACGGCTCCATCGGCGCCGGCAGCGTGCTGATGCCCTTCGGCGGCAAGAACCAGCGCACCCCCGCCCAGGCCATGGCTGCCCTCTTCCCCGTGCTCCCCGGCCAGACCACCGACCAGGCCAGCGTCATGGCCTGGGGCTGCGACCCGGACCAGATGATGATCGACCCCTACACCGGCGCCTACAACGCCGTTTACACCTCCATGGCAAAGCTGGTGGCCGCCGGTGCGGACTACCGCAAGGCCTACCTCACCTTCCAGGAGTTCTTTGAGAAGCTGCGCAGCGAGCCCGCCCGCTGGGGCAAGCCCTTCTCCGCCCTGCTGGGCGCACTGGACGCCCAGTTGGAGCTCTCCGCCGCCGCCATCGGCGGCAAGGACTCCATGTCCGGCACCTTCCTGGACAAGGATGTCCCTCCCACGCTCATCTCCTTCGCCATCGCCCCCATCCTGGCCGGAGAGGTGCTGACCCCCGAGTTCAAGGAAGCCGGCCACGGCGTGTACCTCTTCGCCTCCGAAGGCGGCGCGGAGCGGAAGGCAGGCTGGGAGCAGCTCCACGCCCTGGCCGCCCAGGGCCATGTAAAGGCTGCCTGGGCCGTTGAAAACGGCCTGGCCGAGGCTGTGATGAAGATGTCCTTCGGCAACGGCGTGGGCTTTTGCGCCGCCGATGTCCAAGCCGGCTGGAACACCGCCATCCCCGGTGCCATCGTGGCCGAGCTGGACTGCACATGCGGTGAATGCTGCTGCGGCGCCGTGAAGATCGGCGAGACCACCGGCGACGGCCGTATCACCATCGGCAGCGACTCCGCCACCGTGGAGGAGCTGTGCGCCCTCAACGATGGGGTGCTGGAGGGTGTCTATCCCACCAAGACCCCCGACAAGGCCGCTCCCGTGGCCCCCATCTCCTATGAGGGCGGCATCGTGGCCGCTCCCGCCGTGAAGACCGCCCGGCCCAGGGCCATTATCCCCGTCTTCCCCGGCACCAACTGCGAATACGACTCCCAGCGGGCCCTGATGGACGCCGGCATCGACGCCGATATCATGGTGGTCCGCAACCTCTCCTCCGAGGACGTGGCACGCAGCGTGGAACGCTTTGCCGCCGCTTTGAAGCAGTCCCAGCTGGTGTTTATCCCCGGCGGCTTCTCCGGCGGCGATGAGCCCGACGGCTCTGCCAAGTTCATCACCGCCTTCTTCCGCAACCCCGCCGTAAAGGAAGAGGTCACGAACCTCCTGGACCGGCGGGACGGACTGATGCTGGGTATCTGCAACGGCTTCCAGGCCCTCATCAAGCTGGGTCTGGTGCCCTACGGCAGGATCATCGACACCGATGAGACTTGTCCCACCCTGACCTACAACGTCATCGGCCGCCACCAGTCCAAGATGGTGCGCACCCGGGTCTGCACCAACAAGAGCCCCTGGCTTGCCGAAACCCAGGTAGGCAGGATCTACACCGTGCCCGTCTCCCACGGCGAGGGCCGCTTCCTGGCCAGCGAGGAGCTGGTGGCAAAGCTGGCCGCAAACGGTCAGATCGCCACCCAGTATGTGGATCTGAGCGGCCAGCCCTCCATGAAGACAGAGTTCAACCCCAACGGCTCCATCTGCGCCATTGAGGGCATCACCTCCCCCGATGGCCGTGTCTTCGGCAAGATGGGCCACGCCGAGCGCATCGGCAAGCATCTCTACCGCAACGTCCCCGGCGACTACGATATGGGCTTGTTCCGTTCCGCCGCCAAGTATTTTAAGTAAAGGGAGGCGTCTTTCATGGCTTTTCTGACTGATATTGAGATCGCGCAGAGCTGCACCATGCAGCCCATCACCCAGGTCGCCAAAACTGCCGGTGTGGATGAGGCGTATCTGGAGCTCTACGGCAGGTATAAGGCCAAGGTAGACTACAAGCTGCTCAAGGAGAACACCCGGCCCGACGGCAAGCTGATCCTGGTCACTGCCATCAACCCCACCCCCGCCGGCGAGGGCAAGACCACCACCACGGTGGGCCTTGCCGACGGCCTCAGGAAGCTGGGCAAGAACGTGATGGTGGCCCTCCGGGAGCCCTCTCTGGGCCCTGTGTTCGGTGTCAAGGGCGGCGCCGCCGGCGGCGGCTACGCCCAGGTGGTGCCCATGGAGGACATCAACCTCCACTTCACCGGCGACTTCCACGCCATCGGCGCGGCCAACAACCTGCTGGCCGCGATGCTGGATAACCACATCCAGCAGGGCAACAGCCTGGGCATCGACGTGAAGAAGATCGTCTGGAAACGGTGCGTGGACATGAACGACCGCCAGCTCCGCAACGTGGTGGACGGCCTTGGCGGCCGGATGCAGGGCGTGCCCCGGGAGGATGGCTTCGACATCACCGTGGCCTCCGAGGTAATGGCGGTTTTGTGCCTGGCCTCCTCCATCACCGATCTGAAGGAGCGCCTGGGGCGGATGGTGGTTGCCTACACCTATGACGGCGCTCCCGTCACCGCCCACGACCTGAAGGCCGAGGGCGCCATGGCTGCCCTTTTGAAGGATGCCCTGAAGCCCAACCTGGTCCAGACCCTGGAGGGCACCCCCGCCTTCATCCACG
>JAEDEN010000032.1 GCA_016293265.1 Oscillospiraceae bacterium
CGCTCCTGCTTCACCTTGTGGTCCACCACATGGCGCTTTTCCAGCTCCCGGGTGACGTCCTCCACGGTGATGCCCATCTGCACCATCAGTACCATCACATGATAGGTCAGGTCCGCGATCTCGTAGATGGTCTCCTCCTTGTCCTGCTTGCAGCCGCCGATGATGACCTCGGTGCACTCCTCTCCCACCTTCTTGAGGATCTTGTCCATTCCCTTTTCAAAGAGGTAGGTGGTGTAGCTGCCTTCCTTGGGCTGGGTCTTGCGGCCCCGGATGAGCTGGTAAAGGCCCTCGTAGCTGAAGGCTTTCAGCTCCTCGGACAGGTAGACGGGGTTGAAGAAGCAGCTCTCTGCGCCGGTGTGGCAGGCGGGGCCGTCCTTCACCACCTCCACCACCAGGGCGTCCCCGTCGCAGTCGGCGGTGATGGAGACCACGTGCTGGCGGTTGCCGCTGGTCTCCCCCTTCCGCCACAGCTCTTGGCGGCTGCGGCTGAAGAAGCAGGTCATGCCCTCGTCGATGGTGATGGCCAGGCTCTCGGCGTTCATATAGGCCAGGGTCAGCACCTCTTTGGTGTAGTGGTCCTGCACAATGGCGGGAATCAGGCCCTTTTCGTCAAATTTCAGTTCCATGGGTTCCTCTCCTTTTAAATGCGCATTTCCACGCCCCGGGCGCGGAGGTACTTTTTCAATTCGGAAATCTCCACCTGCCGGGTGTGGAAAATAGAGGCGGCCAGGCCCGCGTCGATGCCGGGATGGGTGAACAGGCGGGCGAAATCCTCCATCGTTCCCGCGCCGCCGCTGGCGATGATGGGCACGCTGACCCGGCTTGCAAGCTCGTCCAGCATCTCCAGGTCGAAGCCCTGCTTCACGCCGTCGGTGTCGATGGAGTTGAGTACGATCTCTCCCGCGCCGTTTTGAACGCCCCGGACCGCCCACTCCATGGCGTCGATGCCCGTATCCTCCCGGCCGCCCTTGGCGAAGAGGCGGAAGCGCCCCTCCACCCGCTTGACGTCCATGGAGAGCACCACGCACTGGTCGCCGTATTTTTTTGCCGCCGCGCCGATGATGTCCGGATCGGCGATGGCTCCGGAGTTGACGCTGACCTTGTCCGCGCCGCACTTGAGCACCCGGTCAAAGTCGTCCAGGGTGCGGATGCCGCCTCCCACCGTCAGGGGAATGAAGATCTCGCTGGCCACCCGCCGCAGCACCTCCGTAAAGAGGCCCCGCCCCTCGGCGGAGGCGGTGATGTCGTAAAATACCAGCTCGTCCGCCCCGGAGGCATTGTAAAACCGGGCCATTTCCACCGGGTCTGCCATATCCCGCAGGCCCTGGAAATTGGTGCCCTTCACCACCCGGCCGTCCTTCACGTCCAGGCAGGGGATGATCCGCTTTGCCAGCATCAGCCCACCTCCTTGATGACTTCTTTTAAGTCCAGACGGCCCGTGTACAGGGCCTTGCCCAGAATGGCCGCAGGAATGCCCATATCCCGCAGCGCCTTCAGCTCCTCCAGGGAGCTGACGCCGCCGCTGGCTGTAATATTCAGCCCTTCGACCCCGGCCAGTTCGCGGTAGACCGCAAGGTTCGTGCCCTGCTCGGCGCCGTCGCGGCTGATGTCCGTGTAGATGACGGTCTGCACGCCGGCGTCACGGAGGCGCCGGCAGAAATCCACGCTCTTTTCCCTGGAGGTTTCCAGCCAGCCGCTGACGGCCACGTACCCGTCCCGGGCGTCCACGCCCACGGCGATCCTGTCGCCGTAGGTCCGGGCCATACGGGCGGTAAATTCAAAATCCTTCACGGCGATGGTGCCCAGGATGCACCGGCCCACACCCAGGTCAAGATACCTCCGGATGCGCTCCTCCGTGCGGATGCCGCCCCCTACCTCCATGTAGAGGCCCCCCTGCTTTGCGATGGCGGCGATGGTGTCGAAATTTGCAAGGGTGCCCTCCTTGGCGCCGTCCAGATCCACCACATGGAGGTACCCGGCCCCGGCGGCGGTGAACTCCCTGGCCACGGCGCAGGGGTCGGCGCCGTAGACGGTCATCTTGTCATAGTCTCCCTGGTAAAGGCGTACCACCTGGCCGCCGGAGAGGTCGATGGCGGGAAAGATCTGCATAGCTTCCTCTCCTTTCTCAAAGCTCCGCAAAGGCCTTCAGCAGCCGAAGGCCCGTGTCGCCGGACTTTTCCGGGTGGAACTGGGTGCCCCAGACGTTTCCGCTGCGCACCACCCCCGTCACGTCCACGTTGCCGTAGCGGGAGGTGGCCAGGGTGCTTCCGGCGCAGTTTTTGCCGTAGAAGCTATGGACGTAATAGACGTATTCCCCGTCGGCCACATATTTGAAAATGGGGTCCTCCCGCTTGATCTGCAGGCTGTTCCAGCCCATGTGGGGGACCTTCAGGGACTTGTCCTCCAAGTCGCCCCGCAGGTCCACCACCTGGCCGGGGACAAAGCCCAGGCCCTGGTGACGGCCGTACTCATAGCCCGTTTCAAACAGGAGCTGCATCCCAAGGCAGATGCCCAGGAAGGGCTTTTTCTCCGCCTCCTCCTTCAAAAGGGGCACAAGGCCCGTCTCATCCAGCTTGGCCTTGGCGTCTCCAAAGGCGCCCACGCCGGGGAGGATAATGCGCTCCGCGGCCCGGAGGCGTCCCGCCTCCCGGGTGACCTCCGCCTCCAGGCCCAGGGCCTTCAGGCTGGAGGAGAGGGAGAAGAGGTTGCCCACGCCGTAATCCACGATGGCGATCATTTACAAGACCCCCTTCGTGCTGGGAATATCCCCCGCGTGCTTGGGGTCCATGGCCACGGCCCCGGCCAGGGTGCGGCCCATGCCCTTGAAGACAGCCTCCAGGATGTGGTGGGTATTCTCCCCCGCCAGCTCCCGGATGTGGATGGAGGCGGGGCAGTTGCGGACGAAGCCCAGCCAGAATTCCCGGGCAAGCTCCGTGTCGAAGTCTCCCACCTTGCCGCTGGGCAGCTCCACCGCCCAGCCCAGATAGTCCCGGCCGGAGAGGTCACAGGCGCAGAGAACCAGTGTCTCGTCCATAGGCAGGAGGAACTGGCCGTAGCGGGCGATGCCCCGCTTGTCCCCCAGGGCCTCCGTAAAAGCAAGGCCCAGGCAGATGCCGATGTCCTCCACGCTGTGGTGGTAATCCACCCACCGGTCCCCCTCGCACTTCACGGTGAGGTCAAAATCCCCGTGGCGGGCGAAGAGGGTCAGCATATGGTCCAGGAAGCCGCAGCCGCTCTGGATGTCGGAGCGGCCTGTGCCGTCCAGGTCCAGGGAGAGGGAGATCCTGGTCTCCTTCGTGTCCCGCCGGATGGTAGCTGTTCTCATGGGCACACCTCCTGCAAAAGTTCCGTGATGGTTTTCACCAAAGCCTCCATCTGCTCCCGGGAGCCGATGGTGATACGGACGAAGGGGCGGATGCGGTGGGCGTCGAACCAGCGCACCAGGATCCCCCGCTCCTTCAGCTTCCGGTACAGCTCGCCGCCGGGAAGACGTTCGCTTTTGGCGAAGATGAAGTTGGCGTAAGAGGGCAGCACCGTGAATCCCAGATTCTCCAGGGCCCTGGTGGTCCATCCCCGGGTTTCTTCGATCCGGCCGCAGCAGAGGCGGAAATAGTCCCCGTCCTCCATGGCGGCGGCCCCCGCGGCCATGGACAGCCGGTTGACGTTGTAGGGGTTGAAGCTGTACTTCACCCGGTTCACCCCGGCGATGAGGGCGGCGCTGCCGATGGCATAGCCCACCCGGGCGCCGGCCAGGTTCCGGTTTTTGGACATGGTCTGGACGATGAGGAGGTTCTCATACTCCTTCGTCAGGGGCACCAGGCTCTCCGCCCCGAAGTGGATGTAGGCCTCGTCGATGATGACCACCCGATCCGGGTCCTTTTCCAGCAGGCGGCGGATGTCCGACGCAGGCAGCAGCATTCCCGTGGGGGCGTTGGGGTTTGCGATGACGATGGTGCCGGGGAAGTCCATATAGTCGTCCACGTCGATGGTGAAATCCTCCCGCAGAGGGATCACGGTGGACTCCAGGCCGAAGAGGGCGGCCCAGGTCTTGTAGCAGCCGTAGGTGATATCGGCGTAGGCCACGCCCTTCCCCCGGCCGCAGAAAGCCCGGAGGGCAAAGGCCAGGATCTCGTCGGAGCCGTTGCCGCTCACCACGTTCTCCGTCCTCACGCCGTACCACCCGGCGATGGCCTCATCCAGCACCTTGCAGGTGGGGTCGGAGTAAAGGTTCAGCCGCTCCGCTTCCCCCCGGGAGAGGACCTCCAGCACCTTGGGAGAGGGGGGATAGGGGCTTTCGTTGGTATTGAGCTTGATATACTGCTGGTCCCGGGGCTGCTCGCCGGGGGTGTAGGGCGCGCAGCACAGGGCCTCGGGGGAGAGAAATTGGCTCATGGAAATGACCTCACTTTCGTGTCAGCACGGACTGGGCGTGGGCGTAGAGCCCCTCCCGCAGGGCAAAGTCGGCGATGCGGTCCGCCACGGGGGAGATGGCCTCCCGGGAATAGTAGAGAAAGCTGGACTTTTTTACAAAATCGTCCACGCTGAGGGGACTGGAAAACCGGGCGGTGCCGGAGGTGGGCAGGGTGTGGTTGGGCCCGGCGAAATAGTCCCCCAGGGCCTCCGGGGCGCTGCGCCCCAGGAAGATGCTGCCGGCGTTTTTCACCAGGGGCAGCAGGGCGAAGGGCTCCTCCACGCAAAGCTCCAGATGCTCCGGAGCGATGAGGTTGGCGGCCTCCACGGCCCGCTCCAGGCTCTCCGTCACGATGATCTTCCCGTTGTCGTCGATGGACCTGCGGGCCACCTCCCGGCGGGGCAGGCGGGCAAGCTGGACCTCCACCTCCGTCCGGACGTCTTCCGCCAGGTCCCGGCTGTCCGTCACCAAAACGGCGGAGGCCAGCACATCGTGCTCCGCCTGGGAGAGCAGGTCGGCGGCCACCCAGCGGGGGTCGCACTTCCCGTCGGCGATGACCAGGATCTCGCTGGGGCCGGCGATCATGTCGATGGCCACCCGGCCAAAGACCTTTCGCTTGGCCGTGGCCACGAAAATGCCACCGGGGCCCACGATCTTATCCACCCGGGGGATGGTTTCCGTACCGTAGGCCAGGGCCGCCACGGCCTGGGCGCCCCCCACCTTGAAGATCTTTGTCACACCCGCGATCTTCGCCGCCGCCAGGGCGGAGGCGGAGACGGAGCCGTCCTTTTCCGGCGGGGTCACCAGCACGATCTCACTGACCCCTGCGATCCTGGCGGGGATCACGTTCATCAAAATGGTGGAGGGGAAGGCCACGGGGCTCCGGGGCACGCACACGCCCACCCGCTCAATGGGGGTGTAGCGCTGGCCCATCACCACCCCGGGCCGGTCCGTGAGGACGAAGTCCCGGTGCACCTGCTGCTCGTGGAAGCGGCGGATATTGTCCGCCGCCATCTGAAGCGTGGTGCGGAACTCCCCGTCCACGGCCTCCCAGGCAGCTTCGATCTCCCCTTCGCTCACCTGCAGGTCCTTCAATTCCACGCCGTCAAAGCGGGCGGTGTAGTCCCGCAGGGCTTCGTCCCCCCGCTGCCGGACGGCGGCGATGATCCCGTCCACGGCGGCGCTGACGTTCTCCTCCGCCTGGATGTCCCGGTTCAGGAGCATTTCCGGGGAAATGCGGTCAAATTCATAAATGGGGATCATCCGATCACCTCCCTGAGTTTGACAAGGAGGGTGTCGATCTCCCTGTGCTTGAACTGGTAGCTGGCCCGGTTGGCGATAAAGCGGGCGGAGATGGGCATGAACTCCGTGATGACCTTCAGGTCGTTTTCCCGCAGGGTGGTGCCGGTCTCCACGATGTCCACGATCACGTCGGACAGCCCCAGGATGGGGGCCAGCTCGATGGAGCCGTTGAGCTTGATGATGTCGATGTCCCGACCCTGGGCGGCGTAGTAATCCTTGGCGATGTTCACGAACTTGGTGGCCACCCGCAGCGCCCGGCCCGGGTCCTCCGTGAAGTCCTTGGGCCCCGCCACGCACATCCGGCACTTTCCAAGGCCGGTATCCAGCAGCTCATAGACGTCGGCCCCGGATTCGGTGAGGATGTCCTTGCCCACGATGCCGATGTCCGCCGCGCCGTGCTCCACGTAGATGGCCACGTCGCTGGGCTTCACCAGGAAGTAGCGGATGCCCGCCTCCGGGTTTTCCACCACCAGCTTGCGGGTGTCGTTGTAGTTTTCCGGGCAGCCGTAGCCCACGCCCGCCAGCAGGCTGTACACCTTGTCTCCCAGGCGGCCCTTGGGCAGGGCCACGTTCAGCATCACCTTTTCCCCGGCGGGCCTTGCCTCCCGGTCCAGCTCGTCCAGGTACAGGGCAAAGCCCACGGCCCTGGCGCCCGGGCGGAACTGGGCGGCCAGGGGGTCGTAGCGTCCGCCCTTCAAAACGGCCCTGGGGACTCCCTCCAGGAAGCCCCGCAGCACCAGGCCGTTGTAATACTCCATGTCGTTCACCAGGGACAAATCCAGCTTCACCCGCTCCGCCTTGCCCTGCCGGGCCAGGTTTTCAAAGAGCCTGCGCAGCTCCGCCAGGGCGTCCCCCATGGCGGCGTTGAGGGCCAGGGGCTCCGCTGCGGCAAGGACACCCTCCCAGGTGCCGGAAAGGCACCCCAGGCGGCACAATGCGTCCGTCCCCTGGGGGGAAAGGCCCGCCGACGCGGCGGCCTTTTGCAGCTCGTGGCGGTTTTTGTCCCGGATGCAGGAAAGGAGCCTGCCCCGGACGGCCTCCGGCGCCCCCACGGCGTCCAGAAGCCCCGTCACGAAGCCCATGTGGCTCACCTCCAGCACGAAGGGCCGCTCCAAAAGCTCCAGGCTCCCGATGGCCAGGCGCACCGCCTGGGCGGTAACGTCGTCGTCCACCGCGCCGATGCACTCCAGGCCCATCTGGTTGATCTCCTTGAAGGTGTGGCTCTCCTGGCTGGGGCGGTAGACGTTTTCACAGTAGTAAAACCGGCCGCACTCCCCCGGCGCCACCCGGGCGTTTTTGGCCACGGAGAGGGTCACGTCGGGCTTGAGGGCCAGGAGCCGGCCGTCCAGGTCCGTAAAGGTGATGACCTGCTCGCTGGAAAGGAAGCGGCGGTTTTCCTGGTACAGACCGTATTCCTCAAACCGGCCCATATGGTACTGGCGGAAGCCCGCCTTTTCGTAGAGCAGGCGGAGCCGCAGGGAGGCACGCTCCTGGGGCCGCAGGATGTCGAGATCCAGTTCCATGGTGATTCCTCCTGAAGGGGGCAGATGCCCCGGATGTATTCTCCGGCTATTTTACTTCATTTTATTAGCAAAGTAAAGTGGTAATTCGGTAATAAGTGAAATTTTCTGGTTTTCACAAATCTTCTCTCAAAATAAAAGAAGGATATCAGGATTTTACACCCAATATCCCTCTTTTGCAATCATTCTTCCAGCGTCATGGTGAAGGTAAAGGCGGCGCGGCCGGCTTCCCCCTCTTCCAGTAAGAGGTATTCTCCCAAGGCCCTGTAGCCGGTGTATTCCAGATCCAGAGCCACGGTCACACCGCAATCGGAAAGGGTGTAATCCTCCATTCCCCGCCCTGCCATTTCCTCCAAAAAGGCCACTCTGGGCTCCGCCAGCAGCGGCGCGTCCTCCCGGGCCCACAGGAAGGCAGAGGCCAGGAGCATCATGGTGTCCCGGGGCAGCTCCAGCAGCCCCCCGGACCGGGACTCCCCGGTGCCGGTATAGGTCACAGCGGTGATCCAGCCATTCTGCAAGGTGTAATCCAAGGCAGTGTCCTCCCAGTCGGTGATGTTGATGACCACGGAATTATCATCCTGCTCTCTCGTAAAGCGGCCGTTTTCATCCAGGCGCATGACGGGGACGTTCAGATAATCCGCCTGGCGGTTGTAGTTTTCCGCAAATTCCGCCACCGTCAGCGCTCCCCGGTTGGGGGGAAGGGAGGCAATGCCGGAAAGCAGCTTATCGCATCCGATGAACACCCCCGCCGCCGCGGCAAAAGCCAGCCCGCAGGCCAGGGGGCTTCCCTTCATCCGGTAGGCAAACCTCCGGTCCCAGGGCTGGGGCTCTCCCTCGCTGCAGCGCATACCGCTGCGGTATAACTGGACCCAGTGCCAGATGGGGAGAAACAGCCCCAGGCCGTCCCAGTGAAGGCTGCAAAAGCGCTCAAATCCCTCCAGCCAGGACAGCTTTGTCCCGTCCGCCCGGGTGATGCGAAGGCCCATCAGGGCCTTGCCGGGGGTGGCGGCAAAAGCGTGGAGGCACAGCGGCTCCAAAAGGGCCATCAGGGCGATGGCCGCCAGCCGGGTCAAAAACGCCCCGCCTTCCACCGCCTTCATATTCACGCCGCAAAGGGCCGCGGGCAGCACGAACAGGGCGACGCACAAATAGAAATCCGCCAGGCGTGCCAGCAGCCGCCGGGGGACGCTGCATACGGTGGGCAGGGCGTCCTCCTCCGGCAGGTCCGGCACCTCCGGGCCCTCCTCCGGGGCGTCCAGGGCCTGCAGGTAGCGCTCCGCGTCCAGGGTCTCAAAGGACTCGTTCCGCATGGCGCCGCAGACCTCCTCCACCCGCCGGAGCGTCTGCCGCTCCTTCCCAAGTTCCGTCAGGCGGCGCTCCAGAACGGCGGGCAGCGCCTCGCTGCCGCTGCAAAGGGCCCTCAGCTCCTCCACCGTCACTCCCAGCCGCCGCAGCAGCTTGATCTTCTCCAGGGCAAGAAGATCCTCTTCCCTGTAATCCCGGTAGCCGTTTTTGGCCCGCCGGGGCGAGAGCAGCCCCTCCGCCTCGTAGTAGCGGATATTGGCCCGGGCCACGCCGGAGCGCTCTTCCATCTCTTTACTGGTCATAAAATCCCTCCTTTTCTCCCGTTATAAAGGATCAAGTAACTTGAAGGTCAAGGGTTTTTTCAAATTTTTTGCCCTTATCCCATCAAAACCGCCATGCGGCGCTGGGGATCCAGGGCCTCCTCCCCCACAGGGGCGTAGGGATCGGGGCCAAAGAGGGCGGCCTCCCCAAGGGACGCCACGGCCTCCGCCAGGGGGGAGGCAAGGCCCTCCCGCCCCTCTCCGGCCACCGCCGCCATGGTGTAAAGGCGCTCCGTCTCGCCGATGGGGGTAAGGCTTCCCCCCTCCCTCTCCAGAAGGGGCCGGGTCATGGGCAGAAGATCCACCTCCCCCGCCGCAGCCGCCGCCAGGAGTGCCTCCCAGTCCCCATACACCGTCACATCCGGCAAGTCCTCCAGGCCGCTTCCCTCATAGCGGTCCGCCAGCCACAGCTCCACCGCCCGGTGCCCCCACAGGGAATCCGCCGGAAGGACCCCCCAGCGGGCCCGGTCAAGCTCCCTCCAGGTGGGGTCCTCCCGGGCGGCCAGGTTCCTCCCGTAGTCCGTATCCGCGGCGCAAAGCAGCATCCGCTGGCCCGGCATCCCTTCCTCTTCCCCTCCGGCAGCCAAAATCAGCCGGGGGCTCTCCTCCAGCTCCGCCAGGGCCTCCGCCGGGAGGAAGGCCACATCCACGCCCCCCTCCAAAACCGCCTGCGCCGTGGCGGCGGGGGAGGCGCCCATGGTAAGGCGCACCTCCTCCACCTGTACTCCCGCCTCCGCCAGGGCCGCCTGCAGCGCCCCGGGCAGCTCCCGCACGGCCCGCATCCGCTCCTCCGGGGCGGCGTCCGGCTGGGAGACCTCCACATTCAGGGTATCCATCTTCAGGGGCGGGGCGGGTTCGGATGCTGAAGAAGCAGCCCCCGGGGCCGCCTCCCTGTTGGCGCAGCCCACCAGCAGCAAGGCCAGCAAAACCGCCGGGAAGCAGGAACTTTTTTTCATGAACGGCTCCTTTTTTCAAAGGGGCGGCTGGACTTTCCGCCGCCCCTTTGATATAGTTGATCTGACCCCATTTTATCATTGTGCGGCCGGATGCGCAAGGCCGCCAACCAAGGAGGACGATTCCCATGATGACCCGATCCGAAGACTGCAATGCCCTGGACCTGTGCATCCAGAAGGGCAAGGGCACCTGCCACGTCAAGCACCTCACTGACAAGGAGGGCCTCTACGGCCACGGCCGTATGTTCGCCCACGTCACCGTGGCCCCCGGCTGCTCCATCGGCGACCACCCCCATAACGGTGAGACGGAGTTTTACTACATCCTCAAAGGCGAGGCCGTATTCAACGACAACGGCACCGAGAAGATGGTCCGCGCCGGCGACATCTGCGCCACCGGCTACGGCGAGGTCCACGGCCTGGAAAACAAGGGCACGGAGGACGTGGAGCTGATCGCCCTGATCGTAATGGAATGATCCCCGGGAAAAGGAGCGGCGCTGCCGCTCCTTTCAGTTTGTCAAAAAAGCCTCGCAGAGTTCGCCGCGATAAGCGGCGAAGAATTTTTCATCATTTTCGGCCGGGGCATGTACCTGGACGAAATGTTCTCGCCCTGCAAACGTGCGAATTGACCGCCGCAGGCGGATACATGGGGGCCCCGCCGAAGCCCAACGCAGTGGGTTCGGTGTGGAGAGGAGACACAGCGCAGTGAGCGAGCTTTCGTCGCCAAGGCGGAAGCGAGGGATATGGAGCTTGTGGCGACGAAGTGCGCTGCAGCAGGGCGCAGCCTTTTTGTCGAAAAACCCGCAGGTTTTTCGACAGTCTCAAAAAGGAGCGGCGCTGCCGCTCCTTTTTTGCGCCCTCAGGGGCGGATGATATAGGTTTCCTTCCGGGGCTTGGGCGCGGGGATGTCGCCGTCGGCATAGCCAAGGATGCAGTATCCAACGCCCTTATAATTCTCCCCCAGGCCCCAGCGTTTCAGGTATTCCTTTCCCTCGGGCAGGTCGAAGGTCTCCCCACAGCGGTTGATCCAGCAGGAGCCCACACCCAGGGACGCCGCGGCGTTCATGAGGTTCCCCATCACGAGGCTTCCGTCCTTAAGCCAGTTGTAGGAACCGCTGTCCGCCAGCACCGCCACCACCGTGGGCGCGCCATAGAAGGGATCGGCGGCGGGATTGCCCATAATTTCCGCGTTGATCCTGGAGAGGGCGGAAATCGTCTCCTTGTCCTGCAAAACCACCATCACGGCGGACTGCTTTCCCATGCCGCTGGGGGCGAAGGTGCCGGCTTCCAGAATGGCGCTGAGCTCTCCGTCGGTGATCTGCTGTGCCTTGTAGCGGCGGACACTGCGGCGCTCTTTCAGGGTTTTCAAAGTCTCGTTCATTGTCTCTGCTCCTTTTCCTGTTTTTCATCCTCAGCATACCACATCTTTCAAAAAGACACAACGCCGGGGTGGTTTTTTGCCTTGCTTTGCGCTATGATAATATCGTTCTTTCATATTACAAAGGAGTGGTACCTATGACCCTTTCCCACCGCACCGAATGCTTCACCGATTCCGTCATCCGCCGCATGACCCGCATCTCCATGCAGTATGACGCCGTGAACCTCTCCCAGGGCTTCCCTGACTTCGACCCGCCCCAGGCTATCATGGACCGCCTGGCGGAGGTGGCCCACCAGGGCCCCCACCAGTATGCCGTCACCTGGGGCGCCCAGAACTTCCGGGAGGCCCTGGCGGCCAAGCAGAGCCGCTTCATGGGCCGGACCATTGACCCCAACCGGGAGATCGTGGCCACCTGCGGCTCCACGGAGGCCATGATGTGCGCCATGCTGACGGTGACGAACCCTGGGGACAAGGTCATCGTCTTCTCCCCCTTCTACGAAAACTACGGCGCGGACACCATCCTCTCCGGGGCGGAGCCCATCTACGTCCCCCTGAATCCCCCTGCCTTCACCTTTGACCCGGAGGTGCTGGAGGACGCCTTCCGCCAGCATCCCAAGGCCCTGGTGCTGTGCAACCCCTCCAACCCCTGCGGGCGGGTCTTTACCCGGGAGGAGCTCTCCGTCATCGCGGACCTGGCGGAGCGGTATGATACCTATGTCATCACCGACGAGGTCTATGAGCACATCCTCTACGCTCCCCACCGCCATACCTACTTTGCCACCCTCCCGGGGATGTGGGAGCGCACCATCTCCTGCTCCTCCCTCTCCAAGACCTATTCCATCACCGGCTGGCGGCTGGGCTACATCATCGCCCCGGAGGAGGTCATCGACCGGGCCAAGAAGGTCCACGACTTCCTCACCGTGGGCTGCGCCGCCCCCCTGATGGAAGCCGTCATTCCCGCCCTGAACTTCGGCCAGGACTACTATGACGGCCTTGCCGCCAAGTACGCCCATAAGCGGGAACTGTTTTTGAAGGGCCTGGACGACCTGAAGATCCCCCACAACGAGCCCCAGGGCGCCTATTACGTCATGCTGGACATCGGCGAATACGGCTACGGCAGCGACCTGAAGTTCTGCGAGGACCTGGCGGCCAAGGTGGGCGTGGGCGCCGTGCCCGGCTCCAGCTTCTTCCGGGAGGATGTGAACCACCTCATCCGGATGCATTTTGCCAAAAACGACGAAACGCTCCAGGAGGCATTGAACCGTCTGGAGCGCATCGGAACTTTGAAAAAATAAACTGCCGGGGCCCCCGCGGCCACTCAAACGCAAAAGAGCTGGCGCATTCACGCCAGCTCTTTTCCCTGTGCCAAAGGGCGCTTTTTCCGCGGGCCGAAAAGGGGTCAATGGCAGCCGTGGCTTCCGCAGCCATGGCTTCCGCAGGTGTGGCCCTCCCCGCCGTGCCCGTGGTCATGGTGGTCACAGCGGACGTTGGGGTCATAGCCCAGCGTCCCCTCCAGCAGGGCCTTTACCGCCTCGTCCGCACTGCCGCTGACGCCGCCGTAGAGCCGGATGCCCGCCTGGGCCAGAGCCATCTGGGCACCGCCGCCGATGCCGCCGCAGATCAGGGTGTCCACCCCGTTTTCCACCAGGAAGCCGGCCAGGGCCCCGTGGCCGCTGCCGCAGGTGTCCACCAGGGTCTCCGCCGTAACGGCGCCGTTTTCCACGTCGTAGACCTTAAATTGGGCGGTATGGCCAAAGTGCTGAAAAATGGAGCCGTTTTCATATGTAACTGCGATTCTCATGGTATTCCTTCCTTTCTTCTCAAGCCGGGGGAGTCCTCCGCTTTGATACGGGTCCTTGTGCCGACAGGGGGCGGCGCAGCCGGGAGCCGAGCCGTCGCACAGCCGGTAATGGCCGCCGGCGATCACCAGCCGCCTGCCCTCCACCAGGCAGAGGGCCAGCTTGCGCCGGGCACTTTCGCAGATCTCCGTGACCGTGGTGCGGGAGACCTCCATCCGCTGGGCGCACTGGGCATGGCTCATACCCTCCAGGTCCACCAGGCGGATGACCTCGAACTCATCCAGCGTCAGCAGGACGGTTCCCCTGTCTCCGCCGCCCTCCGGGAGAAAGCTGAAAGAACCGGGATAGCCGCACACACGGCGGCAGCGCTGGGGTCTGGGCATCCCGTCACCTCCTTTTATTTCCGACATATGTCGATTATAGGCCAAAGAAGGGCCCCTGTCAAGGGCAGCCGCCCGGGACAGGGGCAAAAATCCCAGCCTATCCGGCGTGGGACGGTGCGGCGCGGGCCTCCCCTTACCGGGGCACCGCCTCCTCCGTCAGCTCCCGGAAGTAGGGCCGCGCAAATTCAATGAAGGTCCTGGCCGCCGGAGACATGGCGGGGTCGGTGGCGATGCCGATCTCCACCATCTGGGGCGGGTCCAGGGGGAGGAATTTCACGCCCCCCGTCCAAAGGCGGCTGTTGAGGGCGTTGTTCATGCTGATGCCCAGCCCCGCCTCCACCATGGAATAGGCGGCGTGGACGTCCGAGATGGAGTAACAGGTGTTGGGGTGGATGCCGTTGCGGGCGAAGGCATTGGCATTGTCCGTCTCCACGCCGCTGTAGATCTCGATGAAGGGCTCCCGCTCGTAGGCGGAGATGGGCACCCGCTCCGCCTGGGCCAGGGGATGGGCGGCGGGCACCATGGCCATCAGGGGGTCCTGGCGCAGGGGAATCCAGCCATGGTCCCCCTGGCGGCGGCTGATGATGCAAAGGTCGATCTCCCGGGCGGAGAGCTGACGGGTCAGCTCGGCGCTGTAGGCGCTGGAAAAGTGGATCTGGATCCCGGGATAGACCCGGTGGAAGTCCGACACCACCCGGGAAAGCCACACATACCAGGTATGGTAGGCAAGGCCGATGGTGACTGTACCGGTGTCCGCCCCCCGGATCTGGGCGGAAAGCTGGGCCAGCTTATCGGCGGCATGAAGGGTCTCCCGGACCGCCGGCAGCAGCCGCAGGCAGTTTTGGGTGGGAATCACACCCTCCCGGCGGCGCACCAGCAGTGGGAAGCCGCTTTCCTCCTCCAGAGAGGACACCATCCGGCTGATGGCGGAGGGGGTGTACCCCAGGGTCTTTGCCGCGGCGGAAAGGCTGCCCTCCTCAATGGCGCACAAAAGGGCCCGGTAGCGCTCCAGTTCCATGGTTTCCTCCTTTGCGTTTTTCGCAAATCAAGCTTTCTGATCTTTCGCTTTACGCAAAGTATACCAATGTTGTATACTTCTGTCAACAAAGGACCCATGGAGGGCAACATCATGAAGACCTACGACCTGACCCAAGGCGATCTTTCCGCCCATCTGGTGCGGCTTGCCGTCCCGCTGATGCTGGGCAACATCCTCCAGCAGCTTTACAACACCATTGATGCCATGGTGGTGGGCCGCTATGCCGGCGGGCTGGAGTTTGCCGCCATCGGCGTCTCCTCCTCCGTGATGAACCTGTTCATCTTCATTGTGGTGGGGGCCTGCACGGGCATTTCCGTCCTCTTCTCCCAGCAATACGGCGCAAGGGATCTGGAAACCTTCCGCCGCCAGCACTTTTTGACCCTTGTCTTCGGCCTTCTGGCAGCGGCCGTCATGAGCCTTGCCTCCATTTTTCTCCTGCCCGCCCTGCTGAAGGTGATCCAGACGCCGGAGGAGATCCTCTCTTATACCAAAACCTACCTGGTCATCGTCCTGGCCAGCCTCCCCGCCTCCTTCCTCTATAACCTCTACAGCGCCCTGCTGCGCTCCGTGGGCAGCACCCGGGCGGCCCTGGCGGTGCTGGCCTCAGCGGTGGTGATAAACCTGATCCTGGACCTGGTGCTGGTGGCGGGCTTCCACCTGGGCATCGCCGGCGCGGCCTGGGCCACCGCCGCCGCCCAGTTCTTCTCCGCCGCATTGTGCATCCTCTATCTCCGCCTTGCAAGGCCTGAGCTCCTCTTTAACCGGGCCGACTGCCGCATGGACGGTCCCCTTCTGCGCAGGACCGCCCATTTCAGCTTCGTCACGGCCCTGCACCAGTCCGGCCTGTACATCGGAAAGCTGCTGGTCCAGGGAGCCGTCAACTCCATGGGCACCGACCTGATCTCCGCCTACACCGCCACCACCCGTATTGAGGCCTTTGCCAACTCCATCGGCGACAGCAGCGCGTCGGCCACCTCTGTGCTGATCGCCCAGAACCTGGGGGCAAACCGGAAGGACCGGGCCCAGCAGGGAATGCGCCGGGCCATGCTGATCTTCGGCAGCCTGGGCCTGTTTTCCGGGGCCCTCATGTTCCTCTTCGCCCCTCAGGCCTCCGCCCTGCTTTTGGGCGCCGGCAGCGGCGTTGCCTTTGAAAATTCCTGCGCCTATCTCCGCACGGTGTCCCTTTTTTACATTCTCTGCTTCACCGGCAGCACCTTTGTGGGCTATTTCGACGGCCGCGGAAATGTCTCCATCCCCCTGGTGGGGGCCTGCAGCCACATCTCCATGCGGGCCGCCCTCTCCTGGCTTTGGATCCGGCGCCTGAAGCTGCCCGCCGTGGCCCTGGGCACCGGCATCGGCTGGGTCTGGGTCAATCTCTTCTGGACCCTTTGCTACTTCTACCTGCAGAGAAAGCAGGAAAAGGTGAAAAACTGAAGACCTCACCTGCCCCCATGCACGCTCCGCATGGGGGCGTTTTCTTTTTCCCGCCGGGCAGGCTCCCCTCTGGGCGGATTCCACCATCCGCCGGCTCCCCCCGGCGCCCTCCGCAATCCCCCTCCATGCGGAAGAGACTCCCAACAGCCCCCGGGAAAGGGGGCAGAATGGGAATTGCTTTTTCCGCATTACTGTGGTAAACTACAGGATAATCAATCTAATGGGAAAAGAGATCCTGACACCATGATCAAAAAATGGAGCATCACCATCCCCCGCCTTTCCGGAAGGGAGCCCCGAAACGCCTACCTCTATCTGCCGGAGGATTGGGAGGAGGGCGGCCGCTACCCCGTTCTTTATATGTTTGACGGCCATAACGTCTTCTTCGACCAGGATGCCACCTACGGCAAAAGCTGGGGCATGGCGGATTTCGCGGAGGAGAACCGGCTCCCCCTTATCATCGCCGCGGTGGAATGCAGCCACGACCCCGACAACGGGCGTCTGAAAGAGTACTCCCCCTTCACCTTTGACGACCCCCAGTTCGGCCATGTGCCGGGCCGGGGCCGGAGCACCATGGAGTGGCTGGTGAAGTCCTTCAAGCCCTATATCGACCAACATTACCCCACCCTCCCCCAGCGGGAGTACACCTTTATCGCCGGCAGCTCCATGGGGGGCCTGATGACCCTCTATGCCCTCACCGCCTACAACCACGTCTTCTCCCGGGGGGCGGCCCTCTCCCCCTCCCTGTGGGTGGCCCCACGGAAGCTGGAGGGACTCATCCGCAGAAGCGCCATCGCCCCGGGCACCGTCCTCTACATGGACTACGGCTCCCAGGAGATGGCCGGGCGGGGCATGGAGCGCACCTTCGGCCGCATTTCCGGAGCGCTTTTGGAGAAGAAGGTATTTCTCACCAGCCGCATCGTTCCCGGCGGCACACACTGCGAGGCCAGTTGGGAACAGCAGATCCCCTTCTTCATGGACACACTGTTTTACGGATTGGAATAAAGAGAAAAAGGAGGTGTCTTTTCATGGAGACACATTATTTTAAAGAATACAGCCCCGCCCTGGGCCGGGACATGGAATGCAAGGTCTACGGCCACTCCGGCCGCCCCGTCCTCTTCATCCCCTGTCAGGACGGCCGCTTTTTCGACTTTGAAAACTTCCACATGACGGATACCTGGGCCCCCTGGATCGAATCCGGCCAGGTGATGGTGGTTTCCATCGACACGCTGGACCAGGAGACCTGGTCCAACAAGGAGGGCGACCCCTACTGGCGCATCCGCCGCCACGAGCAGTGGATGCGCTACATCACCGGCGAGGTGGCTCCCGGCATCCTGGCCCTGGCCAGGGAGCGCTGCGGCTGGGAGGGCGGCATCACCGCCTTTGGATGCAGCCTTGGCGCCACCCACGCGGTGAACCTCTACTTCCGCTTCCCGGACCTCTTCACCGGCCTTCTTGCCCTCAGCGGCATCTACACGGCGGAATACGGCTTCGGCGGCTATATGGACGAGCTGGTCTATGCCAACTCCCCCGTCCACTGCCTTGCAAACCTCCCCGCCGGCCACCCCTACATTGAAAAATACAACCGCAACAGGGGCGTCATCTGCGTGGGCCAGGGCGCCTGGGAGATGCCGGAGACTACCCGCCGCCTGGCGGAGATTTTCCGGGAAAAGGACATCCACACGTGGGTGGATTTCTGGGGCTATGACGTGAACCACGACTGGCCCTGGTGGCACAGGCAAGTAGCCTATTTTGTTCCCAAGCTGCTGGAGGGCTGAGTCCTTCCCGATCAAGCAGAAGAAATAATGAGAAAGAGTGACCGGATATGAAAAATGTGGTTTTTATCTCCCCCAACTTCCCCACCAACTACTGGCAGTTCTGCAAGGAGCTGAAAAACAACGGCTGCAACGTGCTGGGCGTGGGCGACCAGCCCTATGACGAGCTGCGGCCCGAGCTGAAAGCCAGCCTCAACGAGTATTACAAAGTAAACAGCCTGGAGCATTACGACGAGGTCTACCGGGCCGTGGCCTTCTTCATCTTCAAATACGGCCGCATCGACTGGCTGGAATCCAACAACGAATACTGGCTGGAGCGGGACGCACAGCTCCGGACAGACTTCCACATCACCAGCGGCTTCCAGACCTCGGACATCCCCCGCATCAAGTACAAGTCCAAGATGAAGGAGTACTACCAGCGGGTGGGCATCCCCACCGCCCGCTACCACCTGGTGGAGGACATCCAGGGCTGCCGCGCCTTTTTGGAAACGGTGGGCTATCCCGTGGTGGTGAAGCCCGACAACGGCGTGGGCGCCGCCAACACCTACAAGCTCAAGTGCGACGAGGACCTGGTGCGCTTTATGGCCGAGCGTCCTGAGGGCGTACCCTACATCATGGAGGAATTCGTCCACGCGGAGGTCAATTCCTACGACGCCATCATCGACTCCCAGGGCCAGCCCCTCTTTGAGACGGGCAACGTTACGCCCATGTCCATCATGGACATCGTCAACGACAACGACAACTCCATCTACTACATCCTCAAGGACCTGCCCGAGGACACCCGCGCCGCCGGCCGGGCCACGGTGAAGAGCTTCGGCGTCAAAAGCCGCTTCATCCACTTCGAGTTCTTCCGCCTGACCCAGGACCAGGAGGGTCTGGGCAAAAAGGGCCAGGTCATCGCCCTGGAGGTGAATATGCGCCCCTGCGGCGGCTTCACCCCCGACATGATCAACTTCGCCCACAGCACCAACGTCTATAAGATCTGGGCGGATATGATCGCCTTCGACCACTCCGAAATGCCCGTGGGGGACCACGCCTTCTGCGCCTTCGCCGGCCGCCGGGACGGCAAGAACTTCAAGCTGGACCACAACGCGCTGATGGCCAAGTACGGCGGCCATATGCGGATGGTGGAACGCATCCCCGACGCCCTCTCCGGCGCCATGGGCAACCAGATGTATGTGGCCACCTTCCCCACCCAGGAGGAGATGGACGCCTTCTATACCGACGCCCTGGCCTGCAACTGAATCCCCCTATCAGAAAAGGACGCCCCCAGGGCGTCCTTTTCTCTTTGCACGATAAACAATATATAAGTTGTTTTAATTATTATATTGCACTTTTCTCTTCAGACTGCCGCCCTGAGCAGGACGGGCAGGCGGAGCAGGAGCGCGCGATGTGTTTTTGATGCGGCGCATAAGAAAACTCGTCGCAAGCGATATGACGCTTGCGACGAGCTGGTGCGCGAGGCGGGACTTGAACCCGCACGTCCGTAATGG
>JAEDEN010000033.1 GCA_016293265.1 Oscillospiraceae bacterium
AATCCGGGTCCAGTGCTCATAGGGGAAATCACAGTAAGTCAGTGTTTCCTCAACACTGTCCTCCACCTTCTTGGCGGCCTCTTTCAGCTTCATTTCCCTCAGCTGGGCCACCACAGCTTTCGCTTTTTCACGGGCAGCCTTCTTGCTTTCCTGGGCATGGATCGCCTTGAGCATCTTGGCCACTAATTTTACTTTGGAGCGAGGAACAACAGAAAACACATTGTGGTAAAAATGAACCGTACAGCGCTGGTATTTGGCGTCAGGAAACACTTCTCCCACGGCTTCCAGCATTCCCAGGCACTTGTCCCCAACAATGAGTTTCACACCGTCTAATCCTCTGCTTTTGAGCCACTGAAAGAAGTTCACCCAACTGGCCTTGTCCTCTTTCATGCCCTCGGCAGCGCCCAGAACCTCACGGTATCCGTCCTCATTCACCGCGATTGCCACCAAAATCGCGACATTTTCGTACTCTCCGCCCCAGTTGCGCCGCAGGTAGATACCGTCCACATAGACATACGGATACTTGCCTCCCTGCAGAGTACGGTTCCGCCAATCCTCAATGTGGACATAGGCTTTCTTGTTTAACTCACTGATGGTGGCAGGAGATACCTTGCTGCCCCACAGGGCCTCGGTAATATCCTCCACACGGCGCACAGAGACGCCGGCGAGGTACATTTCGATGAGGGCTTCCTCCACGCTGCTCTCCCGGCGGCGATACCGCTCGATGATGGCCGTTTCAAAAGAGACGCCCTTGAGGCGGGGCACATGGAGCGTGACGTCTCCGGAGGTGGTGGTAAGGTTCCGGTCATAGTGGCCGCTGCGGTAGCCCTGGCGGGCCTCATTGCGCTCGTAGCGGGCAGCCTGGGTCAGCATCGAAGCTTCCTGCTCCAGCAGTTCATTCAGCGTTTCTTCCACGCTGCCTCGGACCAATTCCTTAAGCTGACCCTTGATTACTTCCTCGTTTAGCTGTACAATTTTCTCGGACATGGTTTACAGACTCCTTTCAGAATGGTGTGTCGCAACTTCATTCTACCAGAGGCCTGCAAGCCATGTCTATTATTATGCCGTTTTGAATTTGCGCAACTTATTGTATCTTATCGCAGCAACAGCACAATGGCGCAGCCGGCAAAAACAGAGATATCTCTTGATCGTCTCAATGTGCTCTCCCCCTGACCCTTTTTCTGTTATGCCGCCTCGCCACAGGTACAGCAGCGTATACACCAGCTTTTAAAGCCATCGAAAAGATGCGGGCATAACGCCTGCATCATATTCATTCCATCGTTATTATAGCGTGCTTTCTTCCAATGTGGAAAGGGCAAAACTCTTTGGCTCTGTTATAGACCATCCGGTAGATGGTCCCGCTGATGAAAAAGGTATATCTATTGCACTGGGGATGTTAGCAATTACATTTTTACGGGGAAACAGAATGAGCCAACCTCACGATATCCCCCACACCATCCAGGACGATGCTGGGACGGTAGGCGTAGGTTTTCAGCGTTTCCATGGTAGACACACCGGAGAGCACCAGGACAGTGGACATACCGCTTTCCATACCGGAGATCACGTCGGTGTCCATCCGGTCACCCACCATAACCGCATCGCCGGAATGGCAATTCAGCAGCCGCAGCCCGGTGCGCATCATCAGGGGATTGGGCTTTCCACAGAAATAGGCCTGGGTTCCGGTGGCCATTTCAATGGGGGCGACCAGAGCGCGGCAGGCGGGAGCGATCCCGTTTTCAATGGGACCGGACACATCAGAGTTTGCCCCAATAAGCTTGGCCCCACGGAGGACAAGATTGGTGGCCTTTGTCAGGGTATCCAGGGAATAGGAGCGGCCTTCGCCCACCACCACATAATCCGGATTCACGTCGTTCATGGTGATGCCCGCATCATAAAGAGCATTGAGAAGCCCCGCCTCGCCAATGGCAAATACAGAGCAGCCGGGGGCCTGTTCCTTCAAAAATGCCGCGGTAGCCAGGGCGCTGGTATAGAAATGCTCCTCAGAGACATCCAGTCCCATGCGGGCCAGCTTCTGCTGCAGCTCCCTGGGGGTATATCCGCTGTTGTTGGTCAGGAACAGGTATTCCTTTTTCTCCTCATGCAGCCACTGGATGAATTCCGCTACGCCGGGTAAGATTTGATTTCCGTGATAGATCACGCCATCCATATCACAAATGAACCCGCGCTTTTGATTAAAGTCAAATGTAAGCTCCATAGTTCCTCCTAAAATTAATAGCTGGATTTTGTGTCAAACCCCGGTAAATGACCGGGGATGAACGGCGGGAAAGAGGCTTCCAATTCCCCACCGGGACCATATTCGGATACACCGGACAGCGCGGCGGCTCCGTGCGGCCCGCTTCCGGAAGCCGGGCGCTGCAGCTGCCGCCCTCCGCGGACAGCATGGCCGATTTTGAAGCATCGCCCGGTTGTTTTATGCCTGATTATTATTATATCCGACAGCTGTCATTTCCGCTACCATATAGCTGCAAAAGGTTTATAAAATTTTTGAGTGGAAAAATGCCTCAAATGCCTTTTGCCTCAGACAGGTGTGACATTTCCCTGCGGCAAAAGAAATCTGTATATGCACAGGTGCGTCCCTGGCCCAGCCGCTGACTCCTACTGGCGGAAAGAAATGCTTTGTGGTAAGATACCGTTGAAAAGCGGTTTATTTGCACGGCGCCTGCCGGCAGAGAAGAACGGAGGAACGGAGTATGGAGAACAATTTGGGCCGCCGCATTCAGATGCTGCGGGAGAGCAATATGATGACCCGGGAGGATTTCGCCCAGCGGATCGGCGTGATGCGAAAGACCGTGGTGGACTGGGAGGAGGGCCGCCTGCTTCCTACGGCGGAGCAGTTAGCGGAGATATCTACCTTTTTCCGGGTGGACCCCCGGGCGCTGGTGGATATGCCGTCTGATGAAGTGAAGCAGGCCGCCGTCCCTGACGGAGCCGCGGGCTCCCGGCGGATGGCCCGGGGACTGATCGCCCTGGTTTTGGGGCTGATGGCCGTTTGCGGTGCCATGGTGCTGATGCGGACCCTGGCCCCAGCTGCGGAACAGCCCCCGGCCTCGTCCTCTGCGGCGGCAGAGGAGGTCCCCTTGCCGGAATGCCTGGCCCTTACCGAAACCCCGGCGGCGGTGTGGGACCTGGACAGCGACGGGGAAGGGGAGGTCGTTCCGCTGGGCGGGGAGGAAATCCTCTTTTTCCGGGCAGCCGGCGGCGGCTATACCGCCTATGCTCTGGCGGAGCCCCTTCCTGAGGGGGCCGTACTCACCGCCGCCGACGGAGTGTTTATCCTGACGGGGAAAGACGGTGGAATGCGGGTCTACTCCATCCTCCGGGACGGCGCCCTGTGGCCCGCCGGGTAATGCAAAAGCCGCGCCCTACAAACGGTGCGGCTTTTCCGTTGAAAGGAGCGTATCTCTGTCCGGCGGGCGTCCGGCAGGGATAAGTTCCTCTTGCATCCGGTGCTCCGCGGTGCTACCATGGAGAAAAGGGGGCTTTTTGTAATGTGGTTCATTCTGGCGCTTTTATCCGCCGTATTTGCGGCGCTGACCTCCATCCTTGCCAAGATCGGCATCGACGGGGTGAATTCCACCCTGGCCACGGCTATCCGTACCTGTGTGGTGCTGGCCATGTCCTGGGGCATGGTGTTCCTCACCAACGTTCAGGGGGGTATTTCCGCCATCTCCCAGCGGAGCTGGCTGTTTTTGATCCTCTCCGGTCTTGCCACCGGCGCTTCCTGGCTGTGCTATTATGAGGCGCTTCAGCTTGGACAGGCATCCAAGGTGGTGCCCATCGACAAGCTCAGCGTGGTCATCACCCTGATCCTGGCGTTCCTCATTTTGAAGGAGCCCTTTACGGGCAAATCCGCCATGGGGGCCGTCCTCATTACGGCGGGTACGCTTTTGATGGTGCTGTGAACGGCGGGGAAAGATACCCCGGAAAAATAACGGAAAACAGCCCTGACACCTTGGGTGTCAGGGCTATTTTTGCTTGCCGGACTTGCCTGCTTACGTCTGGCCGTGGAAATGCTTGTAGACCGCCTCGGCGGCATTGCGGGGAAGCACGGCGGAAAGCTGCTCCACATCTGCCTCCCGGATGGCCTTCACGGTGCCGAAGTGCTTTCGCAGGGCCTCCTTGCGCTTTTCGCCCACGCCGGGGATATCATCCAAGGCGGAGCGCAGGGTGGAGCGCTTGTGGCTTTCGTGGTGGTAGGTGATGGCAAAGCGGTGGGTCTCCTCCTGAATCTGGCCGATGAGGGAGAACACCGCCGGGTTTCCCACGATGCCGATCTCCCGGCCCTCCGGCGTGACCAGCGCCCGGGTACGGTGGCGGTCGTCCTTCACCATGCCGAAGACCGGGACCGTGACGCCAAAGCTCCGGATGACTTCCAGGGCGGCCCGGGCATGGGTCTCGCCGCCGTCTATGAGGAACACGTCCGGCAGGGGAAGGAACTTCTCGTCCCCCTCCGCCGCCCGCGCCAGCCTGCGGCGCAGCACCTCCTGCATGGAGGCGTAGTCATCGGGATGGCCCTGGAGTTCCTTGATGCGAAAGCGGCGGTAGGCGTTTTTCAGAGGCCGGGTGCCCTGGTAGACCACCATGGAGGCCACGATGTCGCTTTTCCCGGTGTTGGAGATATCAAAGGACTCCATCCGGCCCGGCGGAGCGGGAAGGTCCAGCAGCTTTCCCAGCACCGCCAGGGTATGGGCCACCCGTTCGGCGGCGGTGGTAGCCCGCTGGGCTTCCTCCTCTGCATTCCGCTGGGCCATGGCCCGCAGCTCCGCCTTTTCACCACGCTGGGGTACATGGACCCAGACCTTGTGGCCCGCCCGTTTTGTGAGAACCTGGGAGAGGTTTTCACATTCTCCGGTGTCAAAGGGGAGAAGGATCTCGTGAGGCAGGATGGCCCGGGGAAGATAATACTGGGCCGTCAGGGCGGAGAGCATTTCCTCCTCCGTCTCCTCGATGGGAGCGGTGAAGAGCTCTGTCTCACGGCCTGCCAGGTTGCCCTCCTCCATATGAAGAATGGCGTAGCAGCACTTGCCGCTGCCCCGGCAGATGCCCCAGATGTCCGTGTCGGCGCACAGGCCTGCGATGACGGTCTGCTTTTTGCCCAGGGCGCTGATGGCGTTGATGCGGTCCCGCAGAGCCGCTGCCTGCTCAAAGCGCAGGGCCTCCGCCTCCGCCTCCATCTCGGCGGTCATCTCCCGGAGGAGCTGCTTGGACCTGCCTTCCAGAAGCTGTACCGCCTGGGCGATGCGGCGGTTGTATTCCGCCTCTGTCATCTCGGGGCGGCAGAATCCGTCGCACCGGCCCATGTGGAAGTTGAGACAGGGCCGCTCCGCTCCGATGTCCCGGGGGAACTTGCGGCTGCAGGTGGGAAGACGCAGGGCGGAGAGCACCGCGTCCAGGGCCTGATGGGTCTCATACCGGCCGCCGAAGGGGCCGAAGTACCGTGCGGAGTCCGCCGCAGGGCTGTTGACCAGGGAGAAACGGGGATAGCGCTCCCGGGAAAGGCGGATAAAGGGATAGCCCTTGTCATCCTTGAGGAGAATGTTGTAGTGGGGCATATGGCGCTTGATGAGGGAGTTTTCCAGCACCAGGGCCTCAAATTCGCTGGAGACAAAGATGGTGTCAAAATGGTCGACCTGGGCCACCATGTTTCGTGTTTTAACGCTGTGGGAGGAACTGTCCTGAAAATATTGGCTTACCCGGTTTTTGAGCTTTTTGGCCTTGCCCACGTAGATGACCTTGCCGGTCTTGTCCATCATCAGGTACACCCCGGGGGCAAGGGGCAGGTCGTTGGCCTTCTGGCGGAGTTCATCTTTGGTCATAAGCGCCTCCTGGGATCCGCGCCGGGGGCGCGGAGGGTGGTGTTGCGGGAGGGGCCGTCCCCGGGAAAGGGGGAAAGCGTCCCGGATGAAAAAAGCAGCTCCGCTGTGCGGAGCTGCTTCAGGGGATTGTATCCTGTTGGATTATTCGCCGAAATTGTCGTTCACCAGCTCCACCAGAGCGCCGACAGCTTCCTTCTCATCAGCGCCGTCAGCAATCAGGGTGATGGTGGTGCCCTTCACAATGCCCAGAGACAGAACGCCCAGCAGGCTCTTGGCGTTGACGCGGCGATCCTCCTTTTCGACCCAGATGCCGCTTTTGAACTCATTGGCCTTCTGGATGAAGAAAGTGGCGGGTCTTGCATGCAGACCGACTTCATTGTTGACAGTGATCTCCTGTGTATACATGATACAGCTCTCCTTTTCCATACCAAGTTGATTCGACAGCGAGGTATTACAAGTCGTTATCCTATATTATCATACCCGTTTTTTGCCGCTTCGTCAACGGCGATTTTCACAAACATTTTCTGAAAGCAATTCCGGGCCACTCCTATTTTTGGTAGTTTGCACCACTATTCTCTTCGATAAACAGGAAAAAAGATGCTTTTTGAAACTTTTTGAGAAAAAGCCGGAGCGCCCCCCCTTGTGAAATTTTCGCAAAAAAAAAGACAGAATGTGCCATGGTTCACTCTTTCCGTCAAGGGCATAATAGGATTCGGGTATCGCAAACATCTTTCCTGAACAAAGGAGATGGAAGTATGAAGAAGCATTTCACTCTTGTGCTGCTGACACTGGCCCTTTTGTGCGCGTTGACCGGGTGCGGCGGCAGAAAGGAACCCGCCGGCAATAACGCCAACGGTGATACCACTGTCACCAACCCCGACAACTCCAACGGCGGCAACAGCCTTGTCGGCGACGTGGAAAACGGAGTCAATGACGTGGGCGACGCCATCATGAATGGCGCCGACCGGGTGGAGGATGGCCTCACCGGTGACAATACCGCCAACGGCAATACCAACGGCACCGTCAACGGCGGCACCAGTGGCACCACAAACGGAGCCACCTCCGGCGTCCCCTATGACGAGATGATGCGCAACGCCCGTGTTCACGACGGGGACGGCATTCTCTCGGACGGTGAGAACGCCGTCAGCAGAAACGGAAATTGGTAAACCCGCCGGAAACGAAGGAAGTGCCGCTGGCATTTCCTTCGTTTTTTTGTGAAGGACACAGGAGGAGAAATCCCACCCTTGCAGGGCGGTGGGGAAAGTGGTACACTGAAATAGAAAAGAGAGGCAAAATTTTCTTCGGCATGGGTCACATTTTGCCTCTTTGCTTACATATATCAATGTACTCTGTTTTACCCGCACAAAACACGGCCCTGTGCCGCAAATATGGAAAGGAGTCTCTCTATGAAACGTTTCCTGACCCTGCTACTCACTACGCTGGTCCTCACGGCGGCGCTGTGCGTCAGCGCATCCGCCTCTGACTTCGACGCCGTGGCGGAAGACCTCTCCGCCATCGGTATGTTCCGCGGCACCGGCGCCAGCTTCGAACTGGACCGTGCTCCCACCCGGGCCGAGGCCGCCATCATGCTGGTGCGCCTTTACGGCGCCGAGGAGGAGGCCACTGCCGACTATGCCGCCGGCAAGATCCAGCACCCCTTCAAGGACGTGCCCTCCTTCGCCGCCCCCCATGTGGCCTGGCTCTATGAAAAGGAGTTGACCAAGGGTATGTCCGCCGACACCTTCGGCTCCACCGGTGCCTGCAGCGCCCAGAACTACGCAACCTTCCTGCTGCGTGCCCTGGGCTACAAGGACGGCGTGGACTTCGAGTATTCCGGCGCCCTGGCCTATGCCGGCGAGAAGGGCTTCTATAACGAGATGATGTTCTCCGGCGATTTCCTGCGGGATGACCTGGCCGCCCTTACTTACCAGGCTCTGGCCGCGGACACCAAGGAAGGCGGCACCTATCTGCTCAAGAGCCTGGTGGACAGCGGCGCTGTCAGCGCTGAAGCCGCCAAGCCCATGACTGAGAAAATGGAGCTCTATCGCACCATCAGCAGCATTTCCGCCACCCAGGGGGATGCCCTGGATATGGGATTGAAGGCGAAGATGGACATCACCATGGCTTACGGCGGCATCACCGAGACCACTGCCACCAACATGGAGGGCAGCATCGCCATGAAGAAGACCGATGACGACATCCAGATGGCCTATGAGATGGCGATCAAGGCCAATGGCCTTGACATGGATATGGGAATCTGGATGAAGGACGGCTGGATGTACCTGTCCATGAGCAACGGCACCAACACCCAGAAGGTCAAGTCCTATCTGGGTGACATGGAAGCCATGCTGGAAGAACTGGGCGGGCTGGAGATTTCCGAGATGACCGGCGTTGACGTCAGCGGCCTTGCCGCAATCAAGTCCCTTACCGCTGAGAAGTCCGGTTCCGACACCGTGTATACCATGGTGGTCTCCGGCAGCCTGGGTGGTATGATGGACACCGTGATGAGCCTGGTGGGTCAGGAGACCGAAGGTATGAATATAGGCGAGATCTCCGTGGCCCAGACCGTGAGCCGCTCCGGAGAGCTGAAGGAGATCCGCTTGCTGTTCTCCATGAGCATGAAGATGGCCCTCCCCGATGAGACCGGCACCATGATCCCCATCACCGCCGACTACGACTATGACATCACCATGGGCATCAATGCCATGGGCAAGGATGTGAAGATCAGCTTCCCCAGCTTCTCCGGCTTTGTGGAGATCGACCCCAGCCAGATGGAAGCCATCGCCTGACGGAAATACGCAAAAATGCAAAAAGGATGCCGCGGGATTTTCCCGCGGCATCCTTTTTGTTCAGTGAAAGAATCTTTTTCGGAATTTTTGCCGCCACAGGAGCGTCAGCCGTTCCAGGGCTGCATCCAGCAGCAAAAAGACCAGGTTACCCAGCGCCAGCAGCGCAAGGCGGAGGAGCCGCCCTGCCTCCAGCAGATCCGCCGTCAATCCCATCAGGCGCAGCACCGCACCGTATAAAAGCAGAATGGTTCCGGTGCAGAGCAGGAGCTTTACCGCCAGACGCGCCCACCGGCAGGGAATACGGGCCAGCCGGGGCCGCAGCAGGGGATACCAGCCGAAAAAGACGTACACCAGCGCCGTCTCCCGGTCGGGGGTAAGCAGGAGGGAAAGAAGGCTTACCGACACCCAGGCCGCTCCCGCCATAGGGAGGCCGTATTCCTCCCGTACCGGCAGCAGCACTGCCATGGCCAGAAGGGGGGCGCAGTAGGTGGCCCCGGGGATCAGTCCCCCAAAGGAGAGAATCACCACGGCCAGGGCGTTTAAAAGGCCGCATAGGGCCACTTCCCGGCTTTTCATTTAGAAGGAGACAACCTCCTGGGCAGGTTTTTCGCACCGGGCTACGGACGTCACCCGCATCACCGGGCCTTCCCCCTGATAGGCGGGGTGGGACTCAAGGGCCATTTGGGCGGTGACTTCGATCCACTCCCGGTTCTGGTACTGGGCAAGGCCCTCCCCTTTGGCCACAAGGCCCAGGAACTGAACGTCATTCTCACAGCACACCATGGCGAAGCGGCCGGGGCAGAGGGTGCCGGGGTACTGCTTGGAATGGCACATAATGAGCTTCATGTGGACAGTTTTCCCTACGTAGCGGTCGGGGTGGTCCATCACATCCACGTACCAGACGCCGAAGTCCTCGTCAGGGATGCGGATGACCTCCTGACTCAGGTCGAAGGGGCACTCGTCCCCGGTGAGGTAGTCCTCGCTGGTGCCGTCCAGATTTTCAAAGTAGATGTCCGCCTGGCGGTTCACCATGCGCAGGTTGCGCTGGCGCAGGCTCTCCCGCAGCTCCGGCGTACAGCGGTTGAAGACCAGAAGATCGGTGTTCATCACCTTTTCCATCATGAGCTGGCCCATGTTCCGGGCGTAGGGCTCAAAGGTGGAGGCGTCCACAAAGGTCATGATCTGGTAGAGCACCCAGTTGGCAGGCAGGACCTCCCGGTAGAGCCGCTCCATCTGCCACATACCGTTGTACTCGATAAGCACCTGCCTGGGGCGGTACTGCTTCTCCCAGGCCTTCAGGGTGGAGCATTTGAGGTCCTCCTCGTTTTCCACCTGTACCACGGTGACGTTTTCCAGGGCCTTGGGGTCGTATTCCTCCTCGCCCTCCTCGCAGCAGATCAGCAGCGTCCGCTCCTCCCGGGCGAAGCCGTCCTGGAGGATGCCGTTGATGAAATTGGTCTTGCCGCCGTCCAGAAAGCCAGCTACCAGATAAACGGGGATGTCGTTATTTCTTGCCATGGCGCACATCCCTCTCTCAAAGGCCGAAAAGGGCCTTGAGCTTGTCCTCCCGCAGCTCCGCGCCGATGACGCAGAGGCGGCCGGTATAGTCGGGGTGGCCGGGGCGGACGTCGTGCTCCTCAGGCACATAGTCGAATTCAATCCATTCACCCTCCGCGCCGTCCACAATGCCCTTGGCCCGCAGGATCTTGCCGTATTCGCCGGAATCCAGGGCGGTGAGGATGGAATGGATCTCCGCCGGGGCGAACTTCTTCGGGGTTTCCACGCCCCAGGAGGTGAAGACCTCGTCGGCGTGGTGATGGTGGTGATGGTCGTGGCAGCCGCAGCCGCAGTGTTCATCGTGATCGTGGTGGTGCTCGTGGTCATGGTCGTGGTCGTGGTCATGGTCGTGGTCATGGTCGTGGTCATGGCAGCCGCAGTGCTCATCGTGATCGTGATGGTGCTCGTGGTCATGGTCATGGTCGTGGTCATGGCAGCCGCAGTGCTCATCATGATCGTGATGGTGCTCATGCTCATGATGGTGGTGATGCTCATCCTCGTCGGCCTCATGCTCGGCACGCATCTTTTCCAGCAGTTCCTCGGCCAGGGATACCTTCTCAATGGCAGAGAGGATGGTCTTGCCGGAAAGGGAATCCCAGGGAGTGGTGAGGATGGCGGCGGTGGGGTTCTTCTCCCGGAGCATGGCCACGGCGGCCTCCAGCTTCTCTTCCGTCAGCTTCTGGGTGCGGGAGAGAATGATGGTGCCGGCGGATTCCACCTGGTTGTTGTAAAACTCGCCGAAGTTCTTCATGTAGACCTTCACCTTGCTGGCGTCCACCACAGCCACGGCGCTGCCAAGCTGCATCTCGCCGCTTTCCGCAACGGCGTTTTCCACTGCCACGATCACGTCGCTGAGCTTGCCCACGCCGGAGGGCTCGATGAGCACCCGGTCGGGATGGAAGCGGGATACAACGTCCTTCAGGGCCTGGTTAAAATCACCCACCAGGGAGCAGCAGATGCACCCGGAGGACATCTCGGAGATCTGCACGCCGGACTCCTTCAAAAAGCCGCCGTCGATACTGATCTCGCCGAATTCGTTTTCAATCAGAACGATCTTCTCGCCCTGATAGACCTCCGCCAGGAGCTTTTTGATGAGCGTGGTTTTGCCGGCTCCCAAAAAGCCGGAAAAAATATCAATTTTTGTCATGATGATCAGATCCTTTGTTCAAAATTCAAATCAAACCTATCATACCATTAAAAGCGAAAAATGCAACCGCATCACAAAAAATTTACGTTTTCCGGGCCTCTTTGGCCACGATGCCGGACAAAAGCAGCAGGCAGACCAGGTTGGGAAAGCACATCAGGGCGTTGCAAAGGTCCGACAGGGCGAACACCGTCTCCAGGGAGGCCACCGCGCCGTAAAAGGCCGCCGCCGCAAAGACCAGGCGGTAGACCAGGCGGAAGCGGAGGCCGAAAAGAAAGGAAAAGGCGCACTCCCCCTGATAAGCCCACCCCAGGATGGAGGAGAAGGCGAAGAGAACCACGGAAAGGGAGAGAAGGTCCCCGCCGGCCTTGCCGAAAACCGTTTCAAAGGCGGCGATGGTCAGTGCAGCCCCGGTGAGAGGTGTCCCGGTTCCGTCCGTGTTCCCCAGCACACCGGCGCAGCAGATGGCAAGGCCTGTGACAGTACACAGGAGGAATGCGTCGAATACCACGGCGGTCATGCCGGTGTAACCCTGGCGGAGGGGGTCGCCGTCTTCGCTGCAGGCGGCGGTGATGGCGGCGGAGCCCAGTCCTGCCTCGTGGGTCAGCACCCCCCGGGCAACGCCGTAGCGGAAGGCGGCTCCTGCCGCGCCTCCGGCCGCCGCCCGGAAGGAAAAAGCCTCCCGTACCATCAGGGCAAGGGCTCCGGGCAGGGCATCCAGGTGGCAGGCCACCACCCAGAGCCCCGCGGCCATATACCCCAGGGCCATCACCGGCACCAGGACCTCCGCCATGCGGGAGATGGAGTGGATGCCCCCCAAAATGACGCAGAGGGCGATGAGGGCCGTTGCCAGGCCAGCCCTTCGGGGCGGAACGCCAAAGGAGGTTTCCAGGGCGCCGGCGATGGCGTTGCTCTGGGTCATGCTGCCCATGGAGAAGGCCACCAGGAGGGTTGCCAGAGAGAAAAGAACCGCCAGCACACCGCCGAAGCGTCCCAGGGTGTCCCGCATCACATACATGGGCCCGCCCACCCACTGGCCCCGGGCGTCCCGCCGGCGAAATTTTACAGCCAGCAGGCACTCGGAAAACTTGGTGGCAAGTCCCGGCAGGGAGGAAAGCTCCATCCATACCAGGGCCCCCGGCCCGCCGGAGACCAGGGCTGTCGCCACGCCCACGATGTTCCCGGTGCCGATGGTGGCGGAGAGGGCCGTCATCAGGGCGGAGAAGGGGGAGATGCCGCCCTCCCCGGCCCTGCGGGAGGAGGACCCCAGGGCCAGGCGCAGCGCGCCGCCCAGGTTCCGCAGGGGCAAAAAGCGGGTGCGGAAGGTCAAAAAGACCCCCACTCCCAGCAGCAGCGCGATGGTCCCCCCGCCCCAAAGGGCGTCCCGGGCGGCAAATAAAAGCTGTTCCATGGAAAAGCCCCCTTTCGGGGGGAGTGTATGCGGCGGGGGAGGGGAAGATGCAAACAGCGGAGCCGCAAAAGCGGCTCCGCTGTAAGGCTTAAAGGTTGATTTCCACTGTTTCGGTGCTGGCTTGGGCCAGATAGGGTTTTACCATCGCCAGGAAGGCATCCACCTGTTCCGGGCAGCGGCCAATGTAAAGGCTGGGTTCCAGCACGGCCTCCATCTCCGCCTCCGTCATGGCGAAGGCGGGCTCGGCGGCCAGGCGGGAGAGGAGGTCGCAGTTTTCGCCCTCTTTCATCTTCGCCGTGGCGGCCATGGAGCAGGTGCGGATGATCTCGTGGAGCTCCTGGCGGTCGCCGCCGCGCTTGACGGCCTCCATCATGAGGTTTTCGGTGGCGATGAAGGGGAGGTATTCCCGGACGGTGCGGTTTACGATCTTCTCATTGACCCGGAGCCCGTCGGTGACATTTTGTGCCAGGCGCAAAATGGCGTCGGCGCAGAGGAAGCCCTCCGGCATGGAGATGCGGCGGTTGGCGGAATCGTCCAGCGTCCGCTCCATCCACTGGACGGAGGCGGTCATGGGGGCGTTCATGGCGTCAGCCATGAGGTAGCGGGACAGAGAGCAGATGCGCTCGCAGCGCATGGGGTTGCGTTTATAAGGCATAGCGGAAGAGCCGATCTGGTTCTTCTCAAAGGGCTCCTCCACCTGCCGGTCGTGCTGGAGGAGGCGGATGTCGTTGGCCATCCGGTAGAGGCTCTGGGCGATGGCGGAGAGGACGTTCAGGATGCGGCTGTCCGCCTTGCGGGGATAGGTCTGGCCGCAGACGGCAAAGCACTGGTCAAAGCCGAAGGCGGCGGAGATCCTGCGGTTCATTTCGTCCACCTTGGCGCCGTCCCCCTCAAAGAGGTCCATGAAGCTGGCCTCGGTACCAGTGGTGCCCCGGCAGCCCAAAAAGCGCATCTGGGAAATCACAAAATCCAGCTCCTCCAGGTCGGAGAGCAGGTCCTGCATCCAAAGGGTGGCCCGCTTGCCCACCGTCACCAGTTGGGCGGGCTGATAGTGGGTGTAGCCCAGGGTGGGGGTGGCTTTATAGGTTTCGGCAAAGGTGGAGAGGTTGCGCAGCACCGCCAGCAGCTCGCCCCGCAGGTATTTGAGGCCCTCCCGGTAGAGGATGAGGTCGGCGTTGTCTGTCACATAGCAGCTGGTGGCCCCCAGGTGGATGATGCCGGCGGCGGAGGGGGCTGCCTGGCCGTAGGCGTAGACATGGGCCATGACGTCATGGCGGACTTCCTTCTCCCGACGGGCGGCAAGGTCGAAGTCAATATCGGTGATGTGGGCCTCCAGCTCCACCACCTGCTCCGCGCTCACCGGCAGGCCCAGCTCATGCTCGGCCCGGGCCAGCTCCACCCAGAGCTTCCGCCAGGTCTCAATCCGCTTTTCGGCGGAGAACAGGTGCAGCATGAAGGAGGAAGCGTAGCGGGAGGAAAGGGGGGATTCGTAACGGTCAGTAGACATAATGTTGCCCATCCTTCCAAATAAATTCAAATCATTTTCGCCGCGGCGTGTAGGCGGCGAAAATACACTGACTCAGCCGTCTTGGGCGGTGAGCACCAGTCCGCAGACTGGTGGTGGTTCTCGAGGGGGAGTTTACTCTCCCTGAATTAACGCAGGATGATGGCGTCCCGCTCGGGGCCCACGGAGACATAGCCGATGTGGCAGCCGATGGCCTGCTCGATATACTCCACATAGCTTCTGGCGGCCTGGGGCAGGTCTTCCCAAGTGCGGGCGCCGGAGATGTCGCATTTCCAGCCCTCCATGTACTCCACCATGGGCTTGGCCTCGTCCAGCACGGCAGGGAAGGGGAAGTAGTCGATGATCTCTCCGTGGAGCTCATAGTGGGCGCAGACGGGGATCTTGTCCAGATAGCTCAGCACGTCCAGCTTCGTCAGGGCGATGCTGGTGGCTGCCTGGGTCTCCACACCGTAGCGGGTGGCCACGATGTCAATGGGGCCCACCCGGCGGGGGCGGCCCGTCTTGGCACCGTATTCAGCGCCGGCCTCGCGGAGCTTTTCCGCATCCTCGCCGAACCATTCGCAGGTGAAGGGGCCTTCGCCCACGCAGGAGGAGTAGGCCTTCACCACGCCGATGACCTGGTCGATCTTGGCGGCGGGGAAGCCGGAGCCGATGGGGGCGTAGGCCGCCACGGGGTTGGAGGAGGTGGTGTAGGGATAGATGCCGTAATCCAGGTCCCGGAGGGCGCCCAACTGGGCCTCAAAGAGGATGTTCTTGCCCTGGGCGTTGGCCTTGCGGAGGAAGGCGCCGGTGTCGCAGATATAGGGGCGGATCTTCCCGCCGAACTCCTCCACCCAGGCCCAGAGCTGCTCCATGGTATAGGGCTCCGCTCCGTACACGCCGGTGAGGGTCAGGTTCTTCCACTCCAGAAGGTCCGCCAGGTGAGCCTTCAGGTGCTGGGGATAGAGCAGCTCGCCGGCCATCACGGTCTTTTTCTGGTATTTGTCGGAATAGAAGGGAGCGATGCCCTGGCGGGTGGAGCCGTACTTCTTGTCCTTCAGGCGGCCCTCCTCCAGGGCGTCCAGATCCCGGTGCCAGGGGAGGAGCAGGGAGGCGCGGTCGCTGATCTTGAGGTTTTCGGGGGTGAGGGCCACGCCCTTGGAGCGCACGTCCTCCATCTCCGTCCAGAGGTTTTCACAGTCCAGGGCAACGCCGTTGCCCAGAATGTTCACCACACCGTCCCGGAAAATGCCGGAAGGCAGCAGGTGCAGGGCAAATTTGCCCTTCTCATTCATCACGGTGTGGCCGGCGTTGCCGCCGCCCTGATAACGGACGACGACGTCATAGTCCTCCGTCACAAGATCCACCATGCGGCCCTTGCCTTCGTCGCCCCAGTTGATGCCAACAATCGCGCAGTTTGCCATACGAACCCCCTTGGGATGTCATCAGATTTAGATAGGAAGAGAATAAAAAAGAATGAAAACCGGGTCATAATGAACCGCATCTATTATATTCTTGCCTTATCGTGAAGTAAATAACGATTTTTTTATAATTGCGTTCATTTCTGCTAATTCTTTTGGAGGGGTTGTCAAATATTGTTGCTTCCCGGGAATTCCACACTTCCCAAGCGGAGGAAAATGTGCTATACTCAGTTCGGTTTTGTATTTGAGAAAAGGGGCGGTGTTTCATATGACAGCCATCGGTTTTGACAATCAAAAGTACCTTGCCACCCAGTCGGAGCAGATCCGCCGCCGGATCGGCCAGTTCGGAGGCAAGCTGTATCTGGAATTCGGAGGCAAGCTTTTTGACGATTACCATGCCTCCCGGGTACTGCCGGGCTTTGAGCCGGACAGCAAGGTCCGGATGCTCCAGCAGCTTCGGGACGATGTGGAAATCGTGATCGCCATCAACGCCGCGGATATCGAAAAGAACAAGGTTCGGGGCGATCTGGGTATCACCTATGACGACGATGTCCTGCGCCTGATCGACATTTTCCGGGGCCTGGGCCTTTTCGTGGGCAGCGTGGTTCTCACCCGCTACACCGGCCAGGCCGCTGCAGACGCCTTTTTGCAGCGCCTGACTACCCTGGGCATCCGCTGTTACCGCCACTATCCCATCCCCGGCTACCCGTCGGACGTGCCCTACATTGTCAGTGACGAGGGCCTGGGCAAGAATGACTATATCGAGACCACCCATCCTTTGGTGGTGGTGACGGCTCCCGGCCCCGGCAGCGGCAAGATGGCCACCTGCCTTTCCCAGCTCTACCACGACTACAAGCGGGGCATTACCTCCGGCTATGCCAAGTTCGAGACCTTCCCCATCTGGAACCTGCCGTTGAAGCACCCCGTGAACCTGGCCTATGAGGCTGCCACCGCCGACCTCAACGACGTTAACATGATCGACCCCTTCCATCTGGAGGCCTACGGCAAGACCGCCGTGAACTATAACCGGGATGTGGAGATATTCCCTGTCCTCAGCGCTATTTTTGAAAAGATCCAGGGCCGCTGCCCCTACAAGTCCCCCACGGACATGGGGGTGAACATGGCGGGCAACTGCATTGTGGACGACACGGTGTGCTGCGCCGCCTCCCGCCAGGAGATTCTGCGCCGGTACTATACCGCCTGCGTGGAGCTGCTCCAGGGCAAGGCTACGGACGAGCCGGTGCGCAAGCTGAAGCTGGTGATGAACCAGGCAGATGTCACTCCCGCCATCTGCCCCGCCGTGGAGGCCGCCAACGAAAAGGCGGCGGCCACCGGCGCTCCCGCCGGGGCCATGGTGCTGCCCGACGGCCATGTGGTCACCGGGCGCACCTCCGATACCCTGGGGGCGGCCTCCGCCCTGCTGCTCAACGCCCTCAAATCGCTGGGCGGTATCGGTGACCAGTTCGAGCTGATCTCCCAGCAGGTCCTGGAGCCGGTCTGCCGGCTGAAGACGCAATATCTGGGCCACAAGAACCCCCGCCTCCATACCGACGAGGTGCTGATGGCCCTTACCATCTCCGCCCTCACCAACCCTCTGGCGGAGCATGCCCAGCAGCAGCTTCCCAAGCTTAAGGGCTGCGACGCCCATTTCACCGTGGTTTTGAGCGAGGTGGACGCCAAGCTCCTTAAACGCCTGGGCATCAACGTGAGCTGTGAGCCCAAGTACGAGACTAAGAAGCTCTATCACAAGTGAGGGGCGGGTGAAGCGGCGCAGGCTGCCAAGCCGTCAAGGAGAAAGGCATTCCGCCTTCTCCCCGGCACCCGGAAACCCGGATTTTTTCGGAACATCATAAGAGAAAGGCGGTGCCGGGGCACCGCCTTTTCCGCTTTGCGCCCGTGTGCCGTCTTCCGCCTTGACGGCTCCGGCGGGGGATGGTAAAATCCCTTGCAAGATACGGAATCGACCAGGGGCGGCACCGCCCCGCAGAAAGGAAATACCATGCAGGAAATCGTAAAAATTCTGGCTGAGGAGCTGGGGAAGGACCCCCGGCACATTGAAAACGTCATCACCCTTCTGGACGAGGGCAATACCATCCCCTTCATCGCCCGCTACCGCAAGGAACTCCATGGGGCCATGGATGACACCTCCCTGCGCACGCTGGAAGAGCGTCTTGCCTATCTCCGGGGCCTCCAGGAACGGCGGGAGGCGGTGAAAAAATCCGTTGAGGAGCAGGGGAAGCTGACGGAGGAGCTGTCCGCTGCCATTGACAATGCCCAGACCCTGGCGGAGGTGGAGGATCTTTACCGCCCCTATAAGCAAAAGCGCCGCACCCGGGCCACCGTGGCCCGGGAAAAGGGCCTGGAGCCTCTGGCGCAGATGCTCTTCGCCCAGGGGCCCGACTGTCCCGACCCTTTGACGGAGGCGGAAAAATATGTGGATGCCGAAAAGGGCGTGGAGACAGCGGAGGAAGCCCTCTCCGGCGCCGCCGACATCATCGCCGAGACCATCAGCGACGACGCTGCCATCCGGGGCAAGCTCCGGGAGCTGATGATGAAGCAGGGAATCCTCCGCTCTGTGGCCGCCGTGGAGGAGGACAGCGTCTACCGCCTGTATTACGATTTTTCCCAGTCCCTTTCCAGGCTGCAGGGACACCAGGTCCTTGCCATCAACCGGGGCGAGCGGGAGGAAAAGCTGAAGGTGAGTGTGGAGCTGGATCGGGAGCTGGCCCTGCGGACGGTGCGCCGCTGCGTGGTGGTGCCCGGCAGCCGGGCCATGGAGTTCATCAAGGCCGCGGCGGAGGACGCCTATGACCGCCTGATCTTTCCCTCCCTGGAGCGGGAGGCCCGCTCCGCTTTGACCGAATCCGCCGCAGAGGGGGCCATCGGCCAGTTCGCCCTGAACCTGCGGCCCCTTTTGATGCAGCCTCCCGTCAAGGGCAAGGTCACCATGGGCCTGGACCCCGGTTACCGCATGGGCTGTAAAGTGGCGGTGGTGGACGCCACCGGCAAGGTTTTGGACACCGCCGTGGTCTATCCCACCTATGGGGAGCGGCAGAAGAAGGAGGCCATCGCCGCCCTCTCCCGGATGATCGAAAAGAACAACGTGGAGCACATCGCCATCGGAAACGGAACTGCCAGCCGGGAAACGGAGCAGATGACCGTGGAGCTGATTCACACCCTGACGGAAAAGGGCCGCCGGGTAAGCTATATGATCGTCTCTGAGGCGGGGGCCTCCGTGTATTCCGCTTCCAAGCTGGCGGCGGAGGAGTTCCCCCAGTTCGATGTGAACCTCCGCTCTGCCGTGTCCATCGCCCGCCGTCTGCAGGACCCTCTGGCGGAGCTGGTGAAGATCGACCCCAAAGCCATCGGTGTGGGCCAGTACCAGCATGACTGCCCCCAGAAGCGGTTGGACGAGGCCCTCTCCG
>JAEDEN010000116.1 GCA_016293265.1 Oscillospiraceae bacterium
AGGTTCATGTGCAGCTTCTGGGCGAAGGCACGGGCGCGGGCCACGGAGCCCACGTCGGGGGAAACAACCACCATGTTCTCGCACTCGGTGCCAAACTTCTTGGCGTAGTAATCCACAAAAATGGGATTGCCGGCCAGGTTATCCACGGGGATGTCGAAGAAGCCCTGGATCTGGTTGGCGTGGAGGTCCATGGTCAGCACGCGGTCAGCGCCGGCGGCGGTGATCATATTGGCCACCAGCTTGGCGGAGATGGGATCGCGGGCCTTGGCCTTGCGGTCCTGGCGGGCATAGCCGAAATAGGGGACAACGGCGGTGATGCGGCCGGCGGAGGCACGGCGCAGCGCGTCGATCACCACCAGCAGCTCCATGAGGTTATCGTTTACGGGCTTGCAGGTGGACTGCACCACAAACACGTCGCTGCCGCGGACAGTCTCGTAAATGGAGACAGAGACTTCGCCGTCGGCAAAGGACTTCACCTCGGCGTTGCCGAGCTGGGTACCGATCTCCTTGCAGATGTCCTCCGCCAACTTGGGATTGGCGTTGCCGGTGAAAATCTTGATATCCTTGCCATGAGAAAACATATCCAGACGCCTTCTTTCTGTAAATATTAAAATACGGTGTTTTCGGGATGTAGGGCCCCTCACGGGCGGCGGGACGATGCACGGGAAAACAAAAACCGCTGTTGCCGTCAAAAAGGTTGTTCAAACACCCTGCAAAAGGATGCGGGTATGCCTCTTTACGGTATCAGCGGTCTGGAGCGCGTCACGGCGGAAGAATACTCAGCTAAAAAAAACACAGTGCTCTGCTGAGAAACCATGCCACACTCCTCCTTCTCTTTCAATCAAACAGCTTAGATAGGTTCATTATATCAAAGATTCTCGGAAAATCCAGCCTCTTGCGAAAAAATGTTGATAAAAATTTTTACAAATATTTCACATTTTAACTGCACCCCGCCCAAAGGCAAACATTTTCGTCATTTCGTGGAGGTGGCCGCCTTAAATTCGAAGAGATTCTAAAAATATTATGAAATTTGAGAATTCTTCATATAATACGGTTGAATTTGCGCAGGTAAAGGATTACAATACGTCCAACGAGTTAATTTCGGGAAAAGTTCCCCGTGGACGGAGGTGATCGGTCTGCTGAATATCGTTCTGGTGGAGCCGGAGATTCCCCAAAACTGCGGCAACATCGCCCGCACCTGCGCGGCCACCAACAGCCGCCTGCATCTGGTGCGCCCCCTGGGCTTTGACATCTCCGACCGGGCCGTCAAGCGGGCGGGGCTGGACTACTGGCACCTGGTGGACGTGCGGGACTACGAAAACCTGGAGGAGCTGTTCCGCCTTCATCCGGAGGCGGCGGAAAAGGCCTGGCTTACCACCACCAAGGCCCCCCGGTCCTACCAAGAGGCGGAATTCACCGCCGACAGCTGGCTTTTCTTCGGAAAGGAGACGGCGGGGCTGCCCCTGGCCTTCCGGGAACGGTTCCGTGACCGCTGCATCCGCCTGCCCATGGTATCCGAGGCCCGGAGCCTGAACCTGAGCAACACCGTGGCGGTGTGCGTCTACGAGGCCCTGCGCCAGACAGGCTTTCCGGGCCTGCAGGGCACCGGCGAGATGGCGCTTCCCTGAAGGGCTTTCCCGGAAGCGCATCCATTCCATGTCTTACGATTTATGAGAAACCAAGTTTTCAAATCAAATATGGAGGAACGAGTATGAACTACAACAAGAAGACCGTCCGCGACGTGGATGTGGCGGGCAAGAAGGTCCTGCTGCGCTGCGACTTCAACGTCCCCCAGGACAAGGAGACCGGCGCGATCACCAGCGACAAGCGCATCGTTGCCGCTCTGCCCACCATCCGCTACCTGCTGGACCACGGCGCCGCCGTCATCGCCTGCTCCCACCTGGGCAAGCCCAAGAACGGCCCTGAGGCAAAGTTCTCCCTGGCCCCTGTCGCCAAGCGCCTCGGGGAGCTGCTGGGCCAGGACGTGATCTTCGCCGCCGACGTGGTGGGTGAGGACGCCCGGGCCAAGGCCGCCGCTTTGAAGCCCGGCCAGATCCTGCTGCTGGAAAACACCCGCTTTGAAAAGGGCGAGACCAAGAACGACCCCGCTCTGGCCAAGGCCATGGCCGACATGGCGGAGCTGTACGTCTCCGACGCCTTCGGCGCCGTGCACCGCGCCCATGCTTCCACCGCCGGCGTTGCCGCATACCTGCCCGCCGTTTCCGGCTTCCTGATTGAAAAGGAGCTCTCCGTCATGGGCGGCGCCCTGGCTGACCCCAAGCGCCCCCTGGTGGCCATTCTGGGCGGCTCCAAAGTCTCCAGCAAGATCGGCGTCATCAATAACCTCCTGGAAATCGCCGACACCATTATCATCGGCGGCGGCATGAGCTACACCTTCTCCGCCGCCCAGGGCGGCAAGGTGGGCGACAGCCTGCTGGAAGCCGACTGGAAGGACTATTCCCTGGAGATGATTGAAAAGGCAAAGGCCAAGGGCGTGGAGCTGCTGCTGCCCGTGGACACCGTCATCGCCGACCGCTTTGCCGCCGATGCCGACACCCAGGTGGTGGCTGCCGGCCAGATCCCCGACGGCTGGCAGGGCCTGGATATCGGCCCCAAGACCGTGGAGCTGTACTGCAAGGCTGTGGCCGGCGCCGGCACCGTTATCTGGAACGGCCCCATGGGCGTCTTTGAGTTCCCCGCCTTCGCCAAGGGCACCGAGGCCGTGGCCGAGGCCATCTCCAAGACCAACGCCATCACCATCATCGGCGGCGGCGACAGCGCGGCCGCCGTGGAGCAGCTTGGCTACGCCGACAAGATGACCCACATCTCCACCGGCGGCGGCGCTTCCCTGGAGTTCCTGGAAGGCAAGGAACTGCCCGGCGTTGCCTGCCTGCTGGACAAGTAACACCACCACTTCAAAATCCGCGGATTTTCGAGTGGATGAAGCTGCAGCCTGCTGCTGCAGCCCACGCGCCGCGCATCTGAAAAGGATGCGCGGTGCCTGTATCTCTACGGCGAACAGGGCCCTTCCGCCCCTCCGTTTCCCGCCTGTAATTCCGCAAAAAACGCCCAAAATGTGTGGATATGCTTGACAAAAGCCCGCTTTTTCGCTATAAGTATAAAGGTTTGTCTCTTCGATATAACTTTTGGCGGACAAATGTCCCCAAACAACATAAAGGAGCTTGAAAAACATGAACCGCAGATATCGTAAAACCGTCATCGCCGGCAACTGGAAGATGAACATGACCGCCACCGAGACCAAGAAGTTCGCCGAGGAGATGAAGAAGATCATGCCCCGCGCCAAGTGGTGCGAGACGCTGATCTGCGTCCCCGCCTGCAACCTCTCCGTTGCCGCCAAGGCCTTTAAGGACCTGCGCATCTCCGTGGGCGCTGAGAACGTCTACTTTGAGGAGAAGGGCGCTTATACCGGTGAAATTTCCGCCAATATGCTCAAGGACCTGGGCGTCAAGTACGTCATCATCGGCCACAGCGAGCGCCGCCAGTACTTCTGCGAGACCGACGAGACTGTGAACAAGAAGGTTCACGCCGTCCTGGAAGCCGGCATGAACCCCATTATCTGCGTGGGTGAGAGCCTGGCCCAGCGGGAGACCGGCATCACCAATGAGTGGATCGCCCTGCAGGTCAAGAGCGCTCTGAGCGGCGTCACCGCCGACAAGCTGCGCCGCTGCATCATCGCCTATGAGCCCATCTGGGCCATCGG
>JAEDEN010000117.1 GCA_016293265.1 Oscillospiraceae bacterium
TCCATGGCCCGCACCATGGCTCCCAACTCCGCCGGCAGCCAGTTCTTCATCATGGTGGCTCCCGCCCCCCACCTGGACGGCCAGTACGCCGCCTTCGGCAAGGTGTTTGAGGGGGAGCAGGTGGCCATCGACATCTCCCGCGTCCAGCGCAACATGATGAACGACAAGCCCAAGAAGGACGTGGTCATCCAGTCCATCCGGGTGGATACCCAGGGCGTGGACTATCCCGAACCCAAGACCCACTAAGGCCCGTCCCAAGGGCGCGGCGCCTTTGCGGGGGGCCCACCTGCTGCGCAGACCGGGGTGTGCCGGTGTACACGCCGCCGGCAAAGTGGCTTCCTGCGGGCCGCCGCATCAGCGGGGCATCATAATCAAAAAGGAGAGAAGGCTATGAAAACTGCCATCATCACCGGCGCATCCTCCGGCCTTGGCCGGGAGTTCGTCCGCCAGATCGCGGAGGTGTTCCCTGAGGTGGAATGCTATTGGCTCATCGCCCGACGGGCCGACCGGCTGGAGGAGCTGGCCCAAACCCTGCCGGAGGGCAAGGAGGCGGCCTGCCTGTCCATGGACCTTTGCGACCCCATGAGCTTTGTGGCCTTCCAGGAAAAGCTGGCGGCGGAACAGCCGGAGGTGGTGCTGCTGGTGAACAATGCCGGCTGCGGCTATCTGGGGAAGATCGGCGAAGTGGACACTGCCTCCCAGACCCGGATGATCGACCTGAACCTCCGGGCGCTGACGGCCGTCACCAACATGGCGGTGCCCTATATGGGCGCCGGCAGCCGCATCCTGAACGTCTCCTCCATCGCCGCCTTTTGCCCCAACCCCCGTATGACGGTGTATTCCGCCACAAAGGCCTATGTCTCGGCCTTCACGGTGGGCCTTTCCGAAGAGCTGCGGGAAAAGGGCGTCACCGTTACGGCGGTGTGCCCCGGCCCCATGGAAACGGAGTTTTTGACCCAGGGCAACATCGCGGGCAACTCCAGGATGTTCGAGCTGCTGCCCTATTGCGACCAAGTCCGTGTGGCCGGAGGCGCCCTGCGGGCGGCAAGAGACGGCCGGACCATCTATACGCCCAGGCTGTTCTATAAGTTCTACCGCCTTCTGGCGAAGGTCACCCCGGTGAAGCTGATGGTGAAATTCACAGGGACCTGAAAATGTCACGAAAATGTAACACATTTCAATGGGGAAATGTGTTATGATACTACCATCCTGCCAATCATGTCTCAGGAGAAGCTGCATCCGCGTCAAAGGCGCGGATGCTTCATGGGGATGTACCGGTTTCGACGGGGGTGTGGAGGCGGGACAAGCGGGCGGCGGCGCCTGACCGCCATAAAACGGGCAATTTATAAATTAAATAACAACAACACTGTTGCTATTGCTGCCTAATTAAAGGCAGCCGTCCGACCCGGAAGGACCGCGAGCCGGGAAGGGCGTCGTTTAGCGGTAAATGTGCGTACGGTAAGCTTTGCCCGTGCCACACATCATGAAGCTCACCTGACCTGACGGCGTGACGGTTTGCCGTCCGGGAGGGGAACAGGGAGGAAGACTCCCGCAATAATCGTCTGCGCCCGGAGAAAGTCCCGTTAAAGTGCTTTCGGACGCGGGTTCAACTCCCGCCATCTCCACCAGCTCAGAAAAGCCCTGAGGCGATGAAAAAGCCTCAGGGCTTTTTCTTGCGCCGGACGTGCGCTTCTTCGCTTTCGGCTGCGATTTGCCGGATTCGCAGCCGGGATATGAACATATTCAATTGTCCATGCCTTACAGATCAAAAGCCTGTTTGGCCTCCCCTTGCGGCGGGGCTCCATGCCGGACAGGTTTTTCCTTTGTTTGCGGACTTTTACACGGCCGGAATGGGACCCAATGCTGAAAAGGATAGGACTGCCTATGAATCTGACCGCTGCCGAACAAATGCTGCTGAAGGCCCTCCGCGCCGCGCTGCGGGGGGAGTCCGTGGAGGAAGAACACTCCTCCGGGGACTGGGAGGCGCTCATGGCCCTCTCCGCCGCCCACAAGGTGCTGCCTCTGGTGGGGGAGGCGGTTTACGCCTGCCCCTCCGCCCGGGAGGTCTGGAGCCGCTATAAGGCCCGGAGCATCGCCCAGGTGACGGCCCAGACAGTGAAATCCTGCCAGTTTATGGCCCTGTATGACCGGATGCGGCAAGAGGGGCTGCACCCCCTGGTGGTGAAGGGCATCGTCTGCCGGGCCCTCTATCCCCGGGGAGACCACCGCATCAGCGGTGACGAGGACCTCTTCGTCCCTGACGGGGAGTTTTCCGCCTGCTGTGAGGCGCTGCGCCGGTCCGGCCTGGTTCCCACCGGGGATGAGGAGGGCTTTGAGGTGGGCTGGCGCAGGGAGGGAAGTCCCCTCTACATTGAGCTCCACCGCCGCCTCTTTGCCCCGGACGCAGGGGCTTACGGGGAACTGGAGCGTTTTTTTGACGCCTCCCGGCGGGTGAGCTACCCGGTGGAAGGGGGGAGTGTGGACTCCCTTACGCCCCATGACCATATGCTGTACTTATTGCTCCACGCCTATAAGCATTTCATCCACAGCGGCTTTGGCATCCGCCAGGTCTGCGACATCGGCCTCTGGACCAAAGTGTATGGGGCCGGCATCGACTGGGAAAGGCTCTATGAACAGTGCGGAAAGGCCCATGCCCTCACCTTCTCGGCGGCGGTGTTTCAGATCGCCCGCCGGTATCTGGGTGTGGAGCTGGCGCTGCCCCGGCGGTGGGAGGCCATTTCCACGGACTGCGAACCCATGCTCCGGGACCTGCTGGGCGCCGGGATCTACGGCTCCGCCCAGCGCAGCCGCCTCCACTCGGCCACGGTGACCCTGGGGGCGGTGGAATCCCAGCGAAAGGCGGGGCGCGGCGGTGTGCTGGGGTCCCTGTTCCCCTCCCGGAGGAGCATGGAGGGGAAATACCCGGTTTTAAAAAAGCACCCCTGGCTGCTGCCGGGGGCCTGGTGCCTGCGCCTGGTGCGCTACGGCGCCGGGACGCTGACGGCCGGGAAGGAGAACAGTGCCGCGGAGGCGCTGCGGATCGCCCGGGAGCGGACGGAGCTTTTGCGGCTCTATGACATCATTGAATAAGAAAGAAGGCCCCCTCCATTCCGGACCGGAATGGAGGGGGCCTTGCGTATCAGAGGACTCAGATGGAGACGATCTTCCAGGCGCACCACACCAGCAGCGCCGCCATGACGGCGTTGATGATCTTGTCAAAGCGCTTGTAGAAGGGGAAGAGCAGGGTGCCCAGGGTGGCCCAGATCAGGTTTCCCGTGGCGGCGCAGCCTGCCATGATGACGGCAAAGGCAACCACGGCGGAAATGCTGAAGCCGTGGGGCATAATGTAGCCGGAATAGGCGGCGATGCCCAGCATCATGATCTTGATGTTGAGGAACTGCAGCAAAAAGCCGTTCACGTAGGTCAGGGGCTTGGAGGCGTTGGTGGAAGCGTCCCCCACCTTGCGCGTCAGGGTCTTATAGGCCAGGTAGAGCACATACCCCGCCCCCACGTATTTTGCCACCGGCACGAGCTGGGGCACCAGTTCCCCAAGGCCGGCGCAGCAAAAGCCGCACACCAGCATGATGGTCAAAAGCCCTGTCCAGATGCCCAGGATCAGGGGGCGGCACCTGCGCAGGCCGTAGGTGCTGGTGC
>JAEDEN010000118.1 GCA_016293265.1 Oscillospiraceae bacterium
GGACAAGCAGCGCCAGGCTGACGCCAAAGCCCGGGGGGATTACCGGGTCCAGTGAGGAAATAACGGACTGAAAAAATCCAAAATTTGTGAGGTGCTTATGGTTATCCGGAAAGCAATGAAATCCGATGGCGCGGCATTGGACGCACTGTTGACAAAGCTGATCCGCGATGAGACCCGATATGATTCCAATTTGAGTCCGGAGGTCGTGATAAAGGATAATTATTCTGAGCGAATCGAGACGGAAGGGAACACCGCCTTCCTCGCGGAAGACGATGGAACCATCGTGGGCTATCTCTACGGCTTTCTCTACCAAATCCCCGGAATGATGCTGCGGCCCGTTGCGATTATGGACGCTCTCTATGTAGAGGAGGCGTACCGGGGGCAGGAAATTGCCAGGGAGCTATTTCAGCGTTTCCGGGAATTTGCGGAGGAGGGCCATGCCGGCAGGATCGAGCTCAAGGTTTTGTCTGATAATACAAAAGCCATGGCTCTCTATGAGGCGCTGGGATTTTGCGAGAAGAAAAAATATATGGAATTGCTGCTGACGGCAAAAAACGGCCAGTGACGCAGGAAGCCGCATAGAAGCGCCCCGGAGCGAAGGCTCCGGGGCGCTGCCATTTCTTTTTTAGAGGACCTTCGCCAGAAAGTCCTTCAGCCGGGGGTGCTGGGGGTTGGTGAAGATCTCCTCCGGGGAGCCTTCTTCCAGGAGCTTGCCGTCGGCCATGAACATGACGTGGTTGGCGACCTCCCGGGCAAAGCCCATCTCGTGGGTGACCACCACCATGGTCATGCCGTCTTTCGCCAGGTCCCGCATGACCTCCAGCACCTCGCCCACCATCTCGGGGTCCAGGGCGGAGGTGGGCTCGTCAAAGAGCATGACCTCAGGCTCCATCATCAGGGCCCGGACGATGGCGACCCGCTGCTTCTGGCCGCCGGAGAGCTGGCTGGGGTAGGAGCCTGCCCGGTCGGCGAGGCCCACCCGGGTCAGAAGCTCCATGGCCTTCCTCTCCGCCTCCGCCTGGGAGCGGTGGAGGAGCTTGACAGGGGCCAGGGTCATGTTCTTCAGAATGGTCATGTGGGGAAAGAGGTTGAAGTGCTGGAAGACCATGCCCATCTTCTGGCGGTAGAGGTTGATGTCGTTCTTGGGGTCCGTGATGTCAGCCCCATCCAGGCGGATGGTGCCGCTGGTGGGGACCTCCAGGAGGTTCAGGCAGCGCAGGAAGGTGGACTTGCCGGAGCCGGAGGGCCCGATGACCACCACGACTTTTCCCTTCCGGATGTCGGCGTTGACGCCGTCCAGGGCCTTGATCTCGCCGTCTTTGTAGTACTTCCGCAGGTTCTCCACCTGAATGAGGGTATCAGCGCTCACTGCTGCGCAGCCTCCTTTCCAGCCGGGTGACGAGGTAGCTGAAGAACATCACCATGGCGAGGTACAGCGCCGCCACGATGAAAAGCGGCATGGCCTGGATATATGTGATGGAGCGGATGATCTCGCCGCCCTTGGTGAGGTCGTTGACCGCCACGTAGCAGGCGACGGAGGTCTCCTTCAGCAGCACGATGAACTCGTTGGCCAGGGCGGGGAGGACGCTCTTCAGGGCCTGAGGGATCACGATGTACCACATGGTCTGGACGAAGTTGAAGCCCAGGGAGCGGCCAGCCTCCATCTGCCCGGTGTCCACCGCCATGATGCCGCCCCGGATGATCTCCGCCACATACGCGCCGGAGTTGATGCCGAAGGTCAGCATCGCCACGGGTACGCCGTCCCGGGCGTTGGAGAAGATGACGAAGAACATGATGAGGATCTGGATCATCACCGGGGTGCCGCGGATCACCGTGAGGTAGATCCGGCAGACGGCGTTGCCCAGACCCAGCAGGAAGCGGGCGGGGCCGGGGCGCATGGTGGCGGCGTTCTTATCATAGGTGGAGCGGAGGATGGCCACCACCGTGCCGATGGCCACGCCCAGAAGGACGGCCACGAGAGCGATCTTCAGGGTGTTGCCGAGGCCCTGGGTAATGTAGTGCCAGCGGTCCTTATCGATAAAGCAGGTGATGAAGTCCTTCTTCACCTGCAGAAACCAGTCTGCCATGGGGAGGGACACCTCTTTTCCTTTCGATTTCCGTCCCGGTCATAATACTCTTTCTTGATAAAAATCTTTGATTTTTATCAAGAAGGCGCCGCTGTCAGCGTCGCCCTTTTGCGGCAGTCTGCCGCAAAAGCCGTCTCATAAGTTCTTGACGCGCCTGCGGCGCTATCAAAAGCTTTGAAAGCTTTTGATCAAGAACTAGTATAAGACGGCGCGGCGGGGCGGGGCCGAGGCCCCGTCCCGTGCGCAGTGATTCGTTCAGCTTACTTGCCGATGTATTTGTCCAGGATGCTCTGCACGGTGCCGTCGGCGATGAGCTCCTTCAGCGCGCCGTTGATGGCCTCCAGCAGGGCGGTGTTGTCCTTGGAGATGGCGGCGGCGTAATCCTCCACGGCGTATTCGGTGTCCAGGATGGAGAGGCCGGCGCCCTCGTTGGCGGCCACCAGAGCCTTGGCGGGCTCGTTATCCAGGATGACGCAGTCCACCTGGCCGTTCTTCAGGGCCTCCACGGCGTCCGTGGTCTTGGCGAAGGACTTGACCTCGCCCAAGCCCGCGTCCTGGATGTCCCAGGTGGCATACAGGAAGCCGGTGGTGCCGGTCTGGGTGCCGATCACGTTGCTGGCGCCGTCGGCGAAGAGGTCGTCCACGCTGGTGACCTTGCCGCCCTCCTTGACAATGACCACCTGCACGCCGGTGGCGTAGCTGTCAGAGAAGTTCACCTGCTCCAGACGCTCGTCGGTGACGGTCATGCCGGCGAGACCCAGGTCATACTTGCCGGACTGGACGCCGGGGATGATGGAGTCAAAGGCGATGTCGGTGACCTGGAGCTCCAGGCCCAGCTTGTCGGCGATGGCCTGGGCGATCTCCACGTCGATGCCCACAATGGCGTCACCATCGTAGTACTCATAGGGAGGGAAGGTGGCCTCGGTGGCCATGGAGAGGACGCCGTCCACAGCGGTGGTGAAGCCAGCCTCGCCGGAGGAGGCGGCATCGGAGCCGGCGGAGGAGGCGCTGCCGGAGGGGGAGGCGTTGTTGCCGCCGCAGGCGGCCAGGCTCAGCGTCAGGGCCAGAGCCAGGATCAGAGTAACGAACTTCTTCATATCCAATACTTCCTTTTATTCCAGATTTGCCGCGTTGGCGGCGGATATCCTGTTTCGATCCGGAAGGGACACTCCCGGAGGACAAGTGCAAGGATAGCACTGCCTTGTGGAAATGTCAATGATATTTCACTAAAATTTGCATAAATATTTATAGTTCGTAAGGGAATGCCAATGGATGCACAAAAAAATGCCACTTACTTTGTGCGGAATGACGGGAAATCCTGGGCCTTGGAGGGGGAGAAAGTGCATACCGAAATGAATATTCAAAGAGACGGGGGTGTGCTTCGGGAGCGCATGGGTGTGCCGGAAGGGTCTCCGGGAGGGACGGCCGGGAAAATGTCTCCGGGGGGACGGCCGGGAAAATGTAGGTTTGTCAATGATGTGTGACACATTAGGAAAGGCAGAAAGGACCTGTAGAGGAGAGCGCCAGGCAAGGGGTC
>JAEDEN010000119.1 GCA_016293265.1 Oscillospiraceae bacterium
CGACGAAGGCGGGGAAGATGGTGGAGCTGCGGCTCCAGGTCTTCAGGACCTTCTTTTCGTTCTTCTCGTTCATTGCCTCGACGCGCTTGAGGAGCTCCGGGGCAACATACGGACCTTTTTTCACAGATCTGCTCATATTTCCTTGCCTCCCTTACTTCTCGTTGCGGCGCTTCACGATGAACTTATTGGTGGGATTCTTGCCCTTGCGGGTCTTGTAGCCCATGGCGGGCTTGCCCCAAGGCGTCACAGGACCGCTGCGGCCGATGGGAGCGCGGCCCTCGCCGCCGCCGTGGGGATGGTCGTTGGGGTTCATAACAGAGCCGCGGACGGTGGGACGCCAACCCATGTGGCGCTTGCGGCCGGCCTTGCCGATGTTGATGTTCTCATGCTCAATGTTGCCTACCTGGCCGATGGAGGCGTAGCAGTTGGTACGCACGATGCGGACCTCGCCGGAGGGCATACGGATCTGAGCGTCGCTGCCCTCCTTGGCCATCAGCTGCGCGGCTGCGCCGGCGGAACGGACCAGCTGGGCGCCGTTGCCGGGATGGAGCTCGATGTTGTGGATGACGGTGCCCACGGGGATGTTGGCGATGGGCAGGGCGTTGCCGACCTTAATGTCGGCGCCGGCGCCGGACTCCACCTTGTCGCCGGCATTCAGGCCCACGGGAGCGAGGATATAACGGCGCTCGCCGTCGGCATACTCCACAAGAGCGATGTTGGCGCTGCGGTTGGGGTCATACTCCAGGCGCAGGACGGTGGCGAAGCCCTCCTTGTCGCGCTTGAAGTCAATGACGCGGTACTTGCGCTTGTTGCCGCCGCCCTGGTGACGGACGGTGATGCGGCCGGTATTGTTGCGGCCGGAGGACTTCTTCAGAACCTCAGTGAGGCTGGGCTCGGGCTTCGCCTTCTTGTCGATCCCATCGAACCCGGAGACGGTCATCTGACGTCTGGAAGGGGTCGTCGGCTTAAAAGTTTTGATAGACATGATTCCGTTACACTCCTTCCGTTATCAGACCATGCCCTCAAAGAGCTCGATGGTCTTGGAATCCGCGCTGAGCTGGACATAGGCCTTCTTCCAGGTCTTGGTCATGCCGGGGCGGCCGGCGCCCATGCGCTTCTTCTTGCCGCGGACCGTCAGGGTGTTGACGGAAGCGACCTTCACGCCGAAGGCCTCCTCGACGGCCTTCTTGATCTCGACTTTTCCGGCGGTCCTGGCGACCTCGAAGACGTACTTCTTATCGGCGGAGCCGGACATGGCACGCTCGGTGATAATCGGGCGGATAATGATATCGTAAGCGGTCATTATGCGAACACCTCCTCGATGGTAGCGAGCGCACGCTGATCCAGAACCAGGTACTTGGCGTTCAGCAGATCGTAAACGCTGAGGATCGTGGCGGTGGTGGTCAGCACGCCGGGGATGTTCCGGGCGCTCTTGACGATGATATCGTTCTTCTCCGGAGTGACGACCACGGTCTTGCCGTCAGCCTTCACGGCGGTGAGGAACTTCTGGAACTCGGCGGTCTTGATGGCGGGCAGCTCGATGGCGTCCACCACGATGAGCTCGCCGGAGGCGGCCTTGGCGGAGAGGACGGACTTGAGCGCCAGGCGCTTGACCTTCTTGTTCAGAACGTAGCTGTAATCCCGGGGCTTGGGGGCAAAGACGATGCCGCCGTGGGTCCACTGGGGGGCACGGGTGCTGCCCTGACGGGCGTGGCCGGTGCCCTTCTGACGCCAGGGCTTCTTGCCGCCGCCGGAAACCTCGGCGCGGGTAAGGGCGCTCTGGGTGCCCTGTCTGCAGTTGGCGAGGTGGTTCTTAACGACCTCATGCACAACGGCGGTATTGGGCTCGATGCCAAAGATCCCGTCGCTGAGCTCCACGGTACCGACGGTCTCGCCGGCCATGTTCAAAACATTGATGGTAGACATTACTCACGCACCCCTTTCTTACTTGTTTCTGGCGGAGGCCTTCTGCGGGTTGCGGCCGGAAGCCTTCTGCGGGTTCTTGCTGATGTCGGCGCCAGCCTGCTTGACCTTGTGGACCTTGACGGTGGACTTGATGGTCACCAGACCGCCCTTGGGGCCGGGAACGGCGCCGCAGACCACCAGCATGTTCAGCTCGGGATCGACCTTCACGACGGACAGGTTCTGGACGGTGACCTGATCAACGCCCATGTGGCCGGCGCCGATCTTGCCCTTGAAGATGCGGGAGGGATCGGTGGAAGAGCCCATGGAGCCGGCGTGACGGTGCACGGGGCCGCCGCCGTGGGTGGTGGGAGTGCGCTGGGCGCCCCAGCGCTTGATGACGCCCTGGTAGCCGTGGCCCTTGCTGGTGCCGGTGACGTCCACGAAGTCGCCCACCTTGAAGGTGTCGGCCTTCACGAGGTCGCCGATGTTCAGCTCGGCGGCGTTCTCCAGGTCAAACTCGCGGAGATACTTCTTGGGAGCCACGTCCGCCTTCTTCAGGTGGCCCAGCTCGCCGCGGGTGAGCTTGCGCTCGGCCACATCCTCGAAGCCCAGCTGGACGGCGGCATAGCCTTCCTTCTCAACGGTCTTCTTCTGGGTGACCACGCAGGGACCCGCCTCGATCACGGTAACGGGGATCACGTGACCGTTCTCATCGAAGATCTGGGACATCCCGACCTTCTTGCCGATGATTGCTTTCATGTATTTTCCTCCTAAAAGGTTATTGGTCGGCTTAGTTGCGGAAGCCTCCGCATTGCTCTGCCGACTTGACCTAAGCCCGTCTCACGCAAGTCGATGGGCTTTGGGTAGAGCAACAAACTCGCTTCACCAAAATGCGTGCCGCATTTTGATGAGTGGCAGCTCACTGTGCGCACTCGCTGCGCTTACGGGCTCTTCCGTTCGGGAGAACGGCGCTCAAAGCGGCAGCTCACCGCGCGCACTCGCTTCGCTCGCACACTTGTGAACTGAGAGGTGTTTTTGTCCACGTACACGCCGCGGCCAAAAACGGTTTTGCTTCCTTTCGCGCCAGGGCGCGAAACTCCGCGGGGCTCCGATTACAGCTTGATCTCGATCTCGACGCCGGCAGGCAGCTCCAGGGCCATCAGGGCCTCCACGGTCTTGGGGGTGGACTTGGTGATGTCGATGAGGCGCTTGTGGGTGCGGCGCTCAAACTGCTCGCGGGAATCCTTGTACTTATGCACGGCGCGCAGGATGGTGACGACTTCCTTCTTGGTGGGCAGAGGGATGGGGCCGGAAACCTCGGCGCCGGTGCGCTTGGCGGTCTCGACGATCTTCTCGGCGCTCTGGTCAATGACCTGGTGGTCATAGGCCTTGAGACGAATGCGGATCATTTGCTTCTGTGCCATGGTTGTTTTCCTCCTGAATTTCGTACGTAGTTTCTTGGGATCGTCCACTCCGTACGGCGAGAGAATTTCTCTATACGCTGAACCGTGCGTATCATTCCGGCTCATGAAAATACCGCCCGCAAGCTGCATGAAGTGCATACTACGGCCGGTCATCCTGTCATGGCGCAGCGATCTACGCGACGTACAGATCCCTTCTCAGCCGCCCGATTATCGGACATACTCCCCGGAAGTTACCTCCTTGCGGAGCA
>JAEDEN010000034.1 GCA_016293265.1 Oscillospiraceae bacterium
TTCAATTTCCTATTGACAACTTTCCTTGTCAATGCTATCCTACGTTTGACAAGGATAGTTGTCATATTGACAGGGAATCTTGTCAGAGAGGAGCTGAATCTATGCCACTGTACAACCGGCTGAAAGAATACCGGGCCCGCCTGGGCATCAACCAGCAGGAGATGGGAGCCCTGGTGGGGGCCTCCCGCCAAACCATCAGTCAGATCGAGCGGGGGGACTATTCCCCCTCCGTGACCCTGGCGCTGAAGATCGCACGGGTCTGCGGCGCCACCGTGGAGGACATTTTTATTTATGAGGAGGAAGCGCACCATGAAGGATAATCAGTTGAACGAGATCAGGAAGGAAAACCGCAGGGCCCTTCCGAAATATTTGCTGCTCATTTTGCTGGGGGGCGTCTGCGGAGGCCTTCTGGGCTTCTTCTCCTCCGCCGCCGGGGCCCTGGGGGCGGCAGAGCGGATCAGCGGCGCCCTGGAGCGCTTCTTCCCCCTGGCCGCCCTGTGGGGACTGCCTGTGAGCAGTCTTTTGACCCTGGGCGGGGCCTGGTACCTCTATTTCGCCGCCAAGCGCCGCTGCGCCGCCTGGGACGGGGAGGAAGAGGCCCCCGTGGAAGCGGCGGAGGAAACGCTGAGCTGGGCCCTGTTCCTGGGCACGGTGCAGATGCTGCTGGACTTCTTCCTCCTCTCCGCCACGGGGATGTATCTTCACACGGCGGCGTCCCTTGCCGCCGTGGGGTTCTTCCTGGTGTCCGTCGCGGCCATCATCCTGCTGCAGCAGAAGGTGGTGGACCTGGAACGGCGGCTGAACCCGGAAAAACAGGGCAGCGTCTACGACCTGAAATTCCAAAAGAAGTGGCTGGAAAGCTGCGACGAGGCGGAGCAAAAGCAGATCGGCCAGTCGGCCTATAAAGCCTACCGGGCGGCCAACACCGCCTGCCCCATCCTCTGGCTGGTCCTGCTGCTCCTGTCCTACACCTTCGACACCGGCCTGCTGCCCTCCTTTGTGGTCATCCTGCTGTGGGGCGTGCTGGACGTCAGCTACCTTCTGGAGGCCATCCGCCTGAGCCGCCGGGGCAATCCTTTATAAGGAACGGCCCCGCCGGAACCCCCTTGCCTTTTTCCTCCCTGCGGAGTACAATGTTTCTGCCAAAACTGCGCGCTGGCGCTGAAAACTTTACATTCGGAGGAAAACCTATGACGTATCAGGAAGTTCTGGCCAATGCCCGTACCTGTATGGGCCCCTTCTGCAAGTCCTGCCCCACCTGCAACGGCCTTGCCTGCAAGAACACCATGCCCGGCCCCGGTGCCAAGGGCATCGGCACCGGCTTCATCCGCAACTACCAGAAATGGCAGGAGCTGTGCGTAAACATGGACACCATCTGTGAAAACCTGCCCGTGGACACCTCTTACGACTTCTTCGGCCACAAGGTGGACCTGCCTGTTTTCGCCGCCCCCGTGGGCGCCATGCAGCTCCACTACGGCGACAAATACGACGACCTCACCTACAATGACCTCCTGGTTTCCGCCTGCGCGGAGGCCGGCATCCTGGCCTTCACCGGCGACGGCGTCAACGCCGCCGTGATGGAAGGCGCCGTGAAGGCCATCGGCAAAAACGCCGGCCGCGGCGTCCCCACCGTGAAGCCCTGGAACATGGAGCTGGTGCAGGAGAAGATGGACCTGGTGCGCTCCGCCGATCCCTTTGCCATCGCCATGGACATCGACGCGGCAGGCCTGCCCTTCCTGAAGAATATGCAGCCCCCCGCCGGCAGCAAGACGGTGGAGGAGCTGAAGCAGATCGCCGCCTGGGCGGAAAAGCCCTTTATCCTCAAAGGCATCATGACGGTGGACGGCGCCAGGAAGGCCCTGGAGGCCGGAGCCAGCGGCATCGTGGTCTCCAACCACGGCGGCCGGGTGCTGGACCAGTGCCCCGCCACCGCCGAAGTCCTGCCCGCCATCGCGGACGCCGTGGGCGGCAAGATGACCATCCTGGTGGACGGCGGCATCCGCTCCGGCATGGACGTGTTCAAGGCCCTGGCCCTGGGCGCGGACGCGGTGCTCATCGGCCGTCCCTTCGTGAACATGGTCTACGGCGGCGGCGCCGAGGGCGTGAAGGTGTATGTGGACAAGCTCAAGGCCGAGCTGTCCGACACCATGGCCATGTGCGGCGCCCACTCCCTGGCGGACATCCGCCGCTCCATGATCTGGGGCTACTGATCCCCATCCGAAAATACGATGCAAAAGCCCGCGCTCCGGTTTCCCGGAGCGCGGGCTTCCTTGATAAACGGCGTCTTCCCTCAGGAGATGGCGTGGGCCCCCACCTGGTATTCGCCCCACTCGCCCTGGGCAGAGCGGAGGGAGGTGCAGTCGCAGAAATAATAAGCTCCCGTGCCGCTGCGCCACTTCTGGGCGTCAAAGGCCGCCGTCTCCAGGCTGTAGGTCCCCCCTATGGGCTTTTCCGTGATGGAGAAGTGGCAGCCCTCCTCCCAGCACAGGAGTTCCATGTCGATATAGCCCTGGTTCCCCAGCTCCTTCCAGGTGCCCTCCACCAGCTCCTTTTCGTGGGCGGAGGCAAAGGCCCAGGCCACGGCCCTCTGCTCGCTTTCCGTCAGGGAGGTGGCGGAGAGGTCCACGCCCACCATCGAAATTCCGTCGTTCAGCCCGCTGTCCGTCTCCCACAGGTCCTCCAGCACCCGCAGATACAGCGCGCACAAGCTGTCGCGGCCATCGGAGCGCACATCCGCCCACACCGCGCCGTGGAGCTGACCGGGCCAGGTCTCCAAAATCACGCCGCTGTAGCCGATGTCCACCAGGTCGCCGTCTCTCAGCCGGTCCCCCGGCTCCTCCCAGGGCCTGCCGTCCTTGGTAACGGTCAGGTCTTGCAGGGAAAGGGTAAACACGCCGCTGCCGTCCTGCTCCGCCAGAAGGATGCTCTCCTCCCGCTCACAGGACACCACGCGGCAGGTGATGACCGCCGTTGCCGCCTGCTCCGCTTCGCTCTGCGCCGGACCCGCACTCACGGCGGAGCCCTCCGTCACGCCGCCCCGCACCGGCTCCCCGGCGCCGGCGCCGCAGGCCGCCAGCAGGCACAGCATCAGATACGCACTTAAAAACAAACACCACTTTTTCATGCCGCTTTCCTCCTTTGGAAGCTTCTGTTACTGAAATAGACGGCAATCCGCCCCTTTTTGTTCCGCCGGACATCCTCTTTTTTGCTTCACCGGGAATTTTTTCGCGCCGGCCTCTTGACTTTTTCGGAAAACAGCGTATTCTAAACATCGTGATAGCAAACGCAACTTATGTTTATCCAAAGGAGGCAGAGCCATGACCCAGCGGGAACGGCAGCTACTGAACTGGATCGAGGCGGACCCCCTGATCAGCCAGCAGGAGCTGGCGGAGAAGGCGGGCATCACCCGGTCGTCTGTAGCGGTCCACATCTCCAACCTGATGAAAAAAGGCTACATCTCCGGCAAGGGCTACATCCTCCGCACCGCCCCCTATGTGACGGTGGTGGGGGGCGTGAATATGGATATCTGCGGCCGCAGCGGCGGCGCCCTGGTGCCCCGGGACTCCAACCCCGGCACCGTATCCATGAGCCTTGGCGGCGTGGGCCGGAACATCGCCCACAACCTGTCCCTTCTGGGGGTGGATACCCGGATGGTGACGGTGTTCGGCGACGACCTGAACGCCCAGAAGATCGCCGCAAGCTGCGCCGAGCTGGGCATCGACGTGTCCCAGTCCCCCGTCATCCCCGGCGGGCGGACCTCCACATACCTCTTTATTAACGACGAGCGGGGAGACATGGCTCTGGCTGTCAGCGACATGGAGATCTACAGCCACCTGACCCCCCAGGTCCTGGCCTCCCGGGCAAGGCTGCTGAACAACGCCCAGGTGGTGGTGCTGGACACCAACATCCCGGAGGAAAGCATCCGGTATCTGGCGGAAAACTGCACCGTCCCCCTGTTTGCCGACCCGGTCTCCACCGCCAAGGCGGTGAAGCTCAAGGGGGTGCTGGGAAAGCTCCACACCCTCAAGCCCAACCGCATGGAGGCGGAGCTCCTCTCCGGCGTGGCCATCACCGATGAAGAAAGCCTTCACAGGGCGGCGGATGCGCTGCTGTCCACCGGGCTCCACCGGGTATTCATCTCCCTGGGCAGCGGGGGTGTCTTTGCCGCCGACCGCACCGGCGAAAAGGTCCACCTGCCGGTGATGGAGGCCCAGATGTGCAACACCACCGGCTGCGGCGACGCCTTCATGGCCGCCATCGCCTGGGCCTATCTCCAGGGCACGGACCTGACGGGCACGGCCAGGGCGGGCCTTGCCGCCAGCGCCATCGCCATGGAGGGGACCGGCACCATCAACGAATCCATATGCGAAAAGGCCCTGAAGGAGCGGATGGCCCTGTAAACGGCGGCCCCGCCCATGAGGGGAACAAGATAAAACATAAAATCATTTTATAATTTTTTGGAGGAACGACTTATGCTGAACAAATATCTGGATATCGCCCCCGAGGTCAAGGAAGCCCTGGAGGCAGGCCGCCCCGTGGTGGCCCTGGAATCCACCATCATCTCCCACGGTATGCCCTATCCCCAGAACGTGGAGACCGCTTTGAGCGTGGAGAAGATCATCCGGGATAACGGCGCCGTGCCCGCTACCATCGCCGTGATCGGCGGCCGCCTGAAGGCCGGCCTCTCCCCCGAGGAGATCGACTATCTGGGCAAGACCGGCACCAAGGTGGCCAAGGCCAGCCGCCGGGACCTGCCCGTGCTGGTGGCCCAGGGCCGGGACGGCGCCACCACCGTGGCCACCACCATGATTATCGCCAACCTGGCCGGGATCAAGGTCTTCGCCACCGGCGGCATCGGCGGCGTGCACCGCGGCGCTGAGACCACCATGGACATCTCCGCCGACCTGCAGGAGCTGGCCCACACCCCCGTGATGGTGGTCTGCGCCGGCGCCAAGTCCATTCTGGACCTGGGGTTGACCCTGGAGTACCTGGAGACCAACGGCGTGCCCGTCATCGGCTACCAGACCGAGGAGCTGCCCGCCTTCTACACCCGCAAGTCCGGCTTCGGCGTGGACTACCGCCTGGATACCCCCCAGGAGCTGGCCAAGACCTTCTTCGTCAAGCAGGACATGGGCCTGGTGGGCGGTATGCTGGTGGCCAACCCCATCCCCGAGGAGTATTCCATGGACCACGAGGTCATCAACAAGGCCATTGACGAGGCGGTGGAGGAGTCCAAGCGGCTGGGCATCCACGGCAAGGACACCACCCCCTTCCTGCTGGCCAAGATCAAGGACCTCACCGGCGGCGACTCCCTGGCCAGCAACATCCAGCTGGTGTACAACAACGCCCGCCTGGCCGCCAAGACCGCCGTGGAGCTGTCCAAGCTGAACTGAGATGAAGCAGCTTTACGCCCCCGCGGCGGAGAGCACCGCCCTGTTCGCCTTTGTCGGCTCCCCCTGGGGCGCCCTTGGGATCTATCTGCTGGCGGTGAACCTCATTACCTTTCTGGTCTTTGGCCTTGACAAATGGAAGGCCAAGCGGAAGGTGAAAAACGAGTCCGTCCGCCGCGTGCCGGAAAAGACCCTCTTCCTTCTTGCCGCCGCGGGCGGCAGCCTGGGAGCCCTCCTGGGCATGAGGGCCTTTCACCACAAAACCCTCCACAAGGCCTTCCGCTTCGGCATCCCGGCTATCCTGGCCCTTCAGATCATCATTCCGGCGGGGCTGTACGTCTACGTGCACTTCATCCGCTGATCCGCCAAAAAAAGAGCCGCCTGCAAACAGGCGGCTCTTTTGCCGTCAAAACGCATCCCGGCTTTTCGCCAAAATAGCTAAAAGCATCCACAGAACCGAAATTTCAATTGACAGAATCGTAAAAACGTGGTACAAATACTTCACACTTACCAAACGCCCTACACGCCGGGCGGCTTTTTGATACGTAAGAAGGAAGAAACGGCCTGTTTTCGTCGTTTCTTCCTTACATTATATTCGCGCAAACGTTTACAAGAAGGAGGGACCGCCATGTTCCACGGACTGGATCCCCTGCGGGAGCTGAATCCCCTTTCCATTCTGGTGCGGCTGACCATCGCCATGGCCTTCGGCGGCCTGATCGGCCTGGAACGGGAGCGTAAGGGCCGGCCCGCGGGCTTTCGCACCTATATGCTGGTCTGCATCGGCGCGGCGCTGACCATGCTCCTGAGCCAGTATGAATACGATATGCTCACCACCGCCTGGGCCGGGATCTCCGGGGAGGTAGGCATCCGCACCGACGTTTCCCGCTTCGGCGCCCAGGTCATCAACGGCATCGGCTTTTTGGGCGCGGGCACCATCATCGTCACCGGCCGCCAGCAGGTGAAGGGCCTGACCACCGCGGCGGGGCTATGGGCCTCCGCCTGCACGGGCCTTGCCATCGGCGCGGGCTTTTATGAATGCGTGGTGCTGGCCTTCCTCCTGATTTTCGTCGTCATGCGGGTCCTCTCCCATATCGAAACCTATATTGTGGAAAGCGCCCGGAACATGAACCTGTACGTGGAGTTCGAATCCCTGGACAACATGGGCGAGATCATCGGCCGCATCAAGTCCCAGGGGGTCCATATCTACGATGTGGACATCGACCGGGGCAAGCGGGACCACGCCCAAAGTCCCAGCGCCGTATTTTCCCTGCGCCTTGACCGCCGCCAGACCCATATGCAGCTCATCGCCTCCATCGCGGAGCTGGAATACGTCCAGGCCATTGACGAGATCTGAGGAAAGGAGACAGCACCCATGTTATCCATCTTTGATTCCCTCCGCGGCCTGACGCTGCTCTCCGTCACCCTTCGGATGCTGCTGGCTGTGGCCTGCGGCGGCATCATCGGCATTGAGCGGGAATACAAGCGCCGTCCGGCGGGCTTCCGCACCCATATCCTCATCTGCCTGGGGGCTGCCATGACCACCATGACCAGCCAGTACCTCTTCTTGTATATGCACTACTACACCGACATGGGCCGCCTGGGCGCCCAGGTGGTGGCGGGCATCGGCTTCATCGGCGCCGGCGCCATCATCGTCACCCGCCGCAAGCGGGTCAAGGGCCTGACCACCGCGGCGGGGCTGTGGACGGCGGCCATCATCGGCCTGGCCCTGGGGGCCGGCTTTTTTGAGGGCGCCATCTTCGCCACATTTCTGATCCTCCTGGCAGAGCTGGTGTTTTCCAAGCTGGAATACCGGATGCTCACCTCCGCGCCGGAGATCAACCTCTATATGGAATACACCGGCCGGGAATGCCTGGAAGACGTGCTGCGGCTGCTGCGGGAGCAGGAGGTCAAGGTGCTGAACATGGAGATCACCCGCACCACCGGCACCGAAAAGCACAATGCCTGCGCCATCTTCTACCTGCGCCTGGGCAAGCACTGCAACGCCGTGGAGCTGGTGCGGCTCATCCATGAGACCGCCGGCGTCATCTCCATTGAGGAGATCTGAGCCCCTCCCCTGCCGAAGGCTTTCCCCCCGGGGCCGCGAAAGTTTTTCCGGAAGGCTGGCAATTTGCAAAAAGCCATGATATAATGCTGTTTCGATATGGAATTGATGAAGGAGACATACCCATGATTAAGATCACCTCGGACAGCACCTGTGACCTGCCGGCTTATCTGCTGGAGCAGCATCATATGGCCACCATTCCCCTGGGCATCATCAAGGGCGGAGTCCTTTACCGGGACGGCGTCACCATCCGCACCGCGGACATCGCCGCCCACGTGGACGGCGGCGGCGACATCACCACCACCAACGCCGTCAATATCGCCGACTATGAGACCCTTTTCCGCCGGGAGGCTCCCGACGGCGGCGCCATCATCCACATCAACATCGGTTCCGGCTTTTCCAGCTGCCACCAAAACGCCTGCCTTGCCGCCGCGGAGACAGGGGCGGTATACGCCGTGGACTCCGCCAACCTCTCCGCAGGCCAGGGACTGCTGGCACTGTCAGCCGCCGAGGCCGCCGGGGAAGGCAAATCCGCGGAGGAGATCCTGGCGCTGCTGGAAGAACTGAAGGGACGCTGCGAGATGAGCTTCGTCCTGGACCGGCTGGATTATATGAAAAAAGGCGGACGCTGCTCCGCCGTCACGGCCCTGGGTGCCAACCTTTTGAAGCTCCACCCCTGCATCGAGGTTGCCGGCGGGCAGATGAAGGTGGTAAAAAAGTACCGCGGCTCCATCGAGAAGGTGGTGGCGGACTACGTGCGGGAGCGCCTCGCCCAGGGCCGGAACCTGGACACGAAGCGGGCCATCATCGTGGACACCTGTGAGGACGACTCCCTGGCCTCCATCGCCCGGGACATCCTGAAGGCGGACGGCCGCTTTCAGGAGATCATCGAAACCAAGGCCGGCTGCACCATCTTCTCCCACTGCGGCCCCAACACCCTGGGCCTGGCGTTTTTGAAGGAGTGACCCCATCCCCGCCGGGGAAACAGCGCCCCTGCAAGCCTTGATACAGCAAAAAAAGAGATGCTGACGCATCTCTTTTTTGTTTGACCCGGCAATTTACTTGGCGGCGATGGCCTCGATCTCGCACAGGACGTTCTTGGGCAGGGTCTTTACGGCCACGCAGCTCCGGGCGGGCTTGGAGGGGAAATAGGCGGCGTAGACCTCATTGAAGGCGGCGAAGTCCGCCATATCAGCCAGGAAGCAGGTGGTCTTCACCACGTCCGCAGCCTGGGCGCCGCCGGCAGCCAGGACGGCGATGACGTTCTTGCAGCTTCTCTCCGCCTGGGCGGTGATGCCCTCGGGAATGGCGCCGGTGGCGGGGTCAACGGGGATCTGGCCGGAAGTGAACACCAGATCGCCCACCACCCAGCCCTGGGAATAGGGACCGATGGCGCCGGGGGCGGCGGCGGTTTCGATGATCTTCTTTTCCATGGAACGGTTCCTCCTTGGTTGTAAAATGTTGGCTTTTATCAGCTTTATCATACCATGGCCCACGCAAAAGGTCAACCTCTTTTCCAGAAACCCGGGCGGGGCCCGGCGGGGCTTTTTGACTCTTGCGAAACGACTTTCACTGTGATATTATGTAAAGCAAAGTAATGGGAGGGGGCCCTATATGCTGGAGGATTTCAAACAAATACTGACGCAGACCAGCTACTCCCGGCAGGAGGAGCTGACTTTCTGGGACTGCGACCGGGAAAAACAGGTGCGCGTGGCCGCCCTTTTGAGCAAGGTGGCGGCTTTTGCCGGCTACCATTACGACGCCTTGGGCCTGACCCACGAGCTCCTTTACGCCCAGGGGACGGTGTTCCTCCTCTCCCGGGTGGCGCTGCGGATCCACGCCGTTCCCCACGCCCGGGACGTGCTTACCATCACCACCTGGGAAAACGGGGCCAGGGGCGCCCAGGTCCAGCGTGTTTTTGAGATGTGGGACCAGACGGGCCGCCTCTGCGTCAGCGCCAAGAGCGACTGGATCCTGATGGATCCCCAGACCCGGCGGATGCTGCGCCCCTCCGCCTTCACCCTCCGTCCCCTGGGGAAATGCCCCAAGGAGATCGACTGCCCGGAGCCCGGGAAGATCCTCCTGCCCAAGGAGGGCCTGACGGAGCTGGGACAGCGCCAGATTCTCTGGTCGGACCTGGACGGCAACGGCCACCTTTTCAGCGGCAACTACGGCGACATCATCTGGGACCACCTCCCTGCCGACCTCCAGCCCCGCGTCCCGGCGGAATTTTCCATCAACTACAGCCGGGAGGCAAAATTCGGCGAAACGCTGCGCCTGCTGGGCTGCCGGGAGGGCGGCACCTTCCGCATGGAGGGCATCGGCCCCGGCGGCACCTGCTTTACCGCCCTGTGCAGCTTCGGCGGGGAAAAATAATCCGGGCAAATGGAGGAAACAGGTTGCAAAACGCCGGGATTATTGATATATTTTTGTTTAGAAATGCTTGTGCCGCTCCGTCGCGGGCGGTGGATTTTAAGGAGGAACCCATCATGTATCAGACCATTCGTTACGAGAAAAGCGATAAGATCGGTGTCCTGACCATCAGCCGCCCCGCCGCGCTGAACGCCCTGAACAGCCTGGAGATCGCGGAGCTGGCCCAGGTCATGACCGAGATCGAGCAGGACGCCGATCTGGGCTGCCTCATCATCACCGGTGACGGCAAGGCCTTCGTGGCCGGCGCGGACATCAGCGAGATGAGCTCCATGACCCTCAGCGAGGGCCGGGACTTCGGCCGCCGGGGCAGCGCCGTGATGCGCCGCATCGAAAAGCTGGAGATCCCCACCATCGCCGCCGTGAACGGCTTCGCCCTGGGCGGCGGCTGCGAGCTGGCCATGTCCTGCGACATCATCCTTGCCTCTGAAAAGGCCAAGTTCGGCCAGCCCGAGGTGGGCCTGGGCATCACCCCCGGCTTCTCCGGCACCCAGAGACTGCCCCGCCGCGTGGGCGCCGCCAAGGCCAAGGAGCTGATTTTCTCCGGCAAGATGGTCAAGGCCGAGGAAGCCAAGGAGATGGGCCTGGTGAACGCCGTCTACGCCCCCGAGGCCCTGATGGAGGCCGCCATGGAGATGGCCAAGTCCTTCGTGAAGAACGCTCCCATCGCCGTGAAGTACTCCAAGGCCTGCATTGACCGGGGCCTCCAGATGGACATCGACGGCGCCATCGCCCTGGAGAACGAGCTGTTCGCCATGTGCTTCGCCACCGCCGACCAGAAGGAGGGCATGGCCGCCTTCCTGGAAAAGCGGGCCGCCGCCTTCGAGAACAAGTAAATCCCAAAACCGCCAGGGGACGCACCATCCGGTGCGTCCCCTTTTTCCCTTTTCAGACTCACGCAAAGGTGATCCTGGTGCCGGTCTTTCCGTCCAGGGCCTCCAGGCACCGGTCCAGGCTGGTGATGATGGCCGCCTTTTCCGGATCGTGGCGCACGAAGCGCATGGCGGCCTGGACCTTGGGCAGCATACTGCCCACGCCGAACTGGCCCTCCCGGGCGTACTCCGCCGCCTGGGCCAGGGTCAGGTGGTCCAGATCCCGCTGCTCAGGCTTGCCGAAGTGGATGGCCACCTTTTCCACCTCCGTCAAAATCAGCAGCTTGTCCGCCTCCACCTGCTCCGCCAGCAGCTCCGCGGAAAGGTCCTTGTCGATGACGGCCGCCACGCCTTCCAAGGTGCCGTCCTCATTTTCCGCCACAGGCACGCCGCCGCCACCGCAGGTGATGACGATGGCGTGGTCCCAAAGGAGCCGCACCGCGTCGATCTCCACAATGCGCCGGGGCTGGGGGGAGGGCACCACCCGCCGCCAGCCCTTTGTGGCTTCCTCCCGCATGGTGTAGCCCTTGTCCCGCTCCAGCGCCCGGGCCTCCTCCGCGCTGTAAAAGCCGCCGATGGGCTTTGTGGGGTTCTGAAAGGCCGGGTCCCCCCGGTCCACCACCACCTGGGTGGTCAGGGACACCACCGGGATGCTGCGTCCCCGGGCCGCCAGGGCATATTTCAGCGCCTGCTGGATGTGGTAGCCGATATAGCCCTGGCTCATGGCGCCGCAGACGTCAAAGGGCATGGGGGGCACGGTGTCCCGGGCGGTCTCACTGGCAAGGACGATGCGCCCCACCTGGGGCCCGTTTCCGTGGACCACGGCCATTTCGTAGCCCCGGCGGCTGATGTCCGCCAGGTGGCCGCAGGTGCGCTTGACCACCTGGAGCTGGGCCTCGGCGGTGGGGGGGCTGTCTTTGGACTGCAGGGCGTTTCCGCCCAGGGCGATGACAATTCTTTCGGGCATGGTTGTTCCTCTCTTTCCGTTTTTGGAAGTTTGCCCAAAAACGGAAGGCTTATCCGCTGGCAGGCGAATCCCCAGGGCGGCTGTTGCCCATGAAAAAAAGAGAGGACCTGCGTCCTCTCTTTTTTATTCCGGTCAGGCCTTCACGGCTTCCTTCTTTTTGCCAAAGAGCTTTCTGAACTGCTTGGGCAGGTCGTCGATGACGGAGTAGAACACGGGGGTGAACAGCAGCGTCACCACGGTGGAGACGATCATGCCGCTCATCATGGAAAGGCCCATGTCGCTCATCATCTCGTTGGAATCGCCGATGCCAAAGGCCATGGGCACCATGGCCAGGACGGTGGTGATGCTGGTCATCAGCACCGGGCGGATCCGCAGGGGGCAGGCGTGGAGGATGGCGGTCTGGCGGTCCTCGCCCATATTGCGGCGCACCTTGATGTACTCCACCAGAATGATGGAGTTATTGACCACGGTGCCCGCCAGCATGATGAGGGCCACCAGGGCCATGAGGGACAGGTCCCGTCCGGTAAGGGGCAGGATGGCCAGGGCGCCGGTAAAGGCCACGGGGATAATCATCATGACGATGACCGGCATAAGGAAGGACTCAAACTGGGCCGCCAGCACGAAGTACACCAATCCCAGGGCCACCAGCAGGGCAAGGAGCAGGTCGTTGACGCTTTCCATCATTTCCTCATAGGAGCCGGCGGTCTCGGCCTCGTAGCCCTCGGGCATGGGGTATTCGTCCAGGATATCCTGGATGGCCCGGGTCATGGCGGTGGTGTCGCCGCTGACAGTGGAGCCGGAGATGGTGACCATCCGGGACTGGTTGGTGCGCTGGATGGTCTGGGGGGCCTGGACGATCTCCACCTCCGCCACGGTGGAAAGGGGCACGGAGCTGCCGTAAGGCGTTGCCACCATCATGGAGCGCAGGGCGTCCAGGCTTTCGGCGGCGGAGCCGTCGCCCCGGACCACAACGTCCAGCTCCTTATTGTCGATCATCACCGTGGTGGCGGAGGCGCCGGTGAGCTGGGAGCGGACGGCGGCGCCCACGTTGGCGGCCGTCAGGCCGTAGCCCGCGGCGGATTCCCGCTTCATGGTGACCTTCACCTCCGGCACCTGCTCGGAGACGGAGGAGGTGACGTCCACCGCGTCCTCCAGGGCGGAGATCTCCTCCACCAGGTCGGCGGCGATAACGGTGAGGGTGTGGTAATCATCACCGCTGATCTCCACGTTGATCTCACTGCCGCCCATGAGGGCGCCCATGTCCATGGCGCTGACCCCCAGCTGGCAGCCGGCGATATCCTGGAGCTTGGTACGCAGGTCGTCCGCCACCTGGGAGGCGGAGCGGGAACGCTCACTCTTGCCCACCAGGTTCAGGCTGACGGAGGCGGATTCCGCGCCGGAGGTGTAGTAGAGGTCCTTCAGCTCCGGCAGCTCCGCCTGGGCGATGGCCACCACCTGGTCGGCGATGGCGGCAGTCTCCTCCGTCTCGGAGCCGATGGGCATGGAAATGGAAACGGTGACCATGCCCTGGTCCATCTCAGGCAGAAGCACCATCTTGCTGGAAACGCACAGCATGGCAAAGACGGCCACCAGGGCCAGGGACACCAGCATCCCCACCTTCAGGTGGCGGACAAAGTAGTCCAGCAGGCGCAGATAGGTGTCATACAGCTTTCTGAACAGCCCGCCGAAGAAGGCGGAGACGGCCCCCCGCTTCCGGCCCGCCCGCTCCAACTGCTGGCGGCGCACCTTTTCGGGGTCCAGCATCATGTAGCAAAGCAGGGGCACCCAGGTCAGGGCGATGGCCATGGAGCCCAGGATCAGGAAGGAGATGGTGAGGCAGAAGTCGTCAAAGAGCATTCCCGCCACGCCCCCGGTGAGGCCCAGGGGAAGGAACACGGCCACAGTGGTGAGGGTGGAGGCGATGACGGAGGTGGTGACCTCCCTGGTGCCCTCCACGCAGGAGTCCATGCGGTCATGGCCCTCGGCGGCGAAGCGGTAGATGTTCTCCAGCACCACAATGGAGTTATCCACGATCATGCCCACGCCCATGGCGATGCCGCCCAGGCTCATCATGTTCATGGTCAGGTCAAAGACGTTCATCAGGATGAACACCGCCAGGATGCACACCGGCATGGAAACGGCGATGGTCAGCGTGGCGCCCCAGCGGCGCAGGAAGAGGAACACCACGATGGCGGCCAGGATGACCCCCAGGAAAATGTTCTGCAGCGCGGCGTTCACCGCCAGATTGATGTAATCGGAGGCCAGGTAGGGGGTGGAGTAGCGCAGGGAGGGGTGGTCGGAGCGCAGCTCCTCCATCCGCTTCACCACGGCGTTGGCGGTGCCCACCTCGTTGGCGCCGGACTGCTTGGAGACCTGCAGAATGACACAGGCGGTGCCGTCCACCTTGGCCACGGTGTCGGACTCACAGGCCTCCAGCTCCACGTTGGCCACCTCTCCCAGGCGCACGGTGCCGCCGCCGGAGGGAAGGGGCAGGATCATGTTGCGCACGTCCTCCACGGACTGGAACTTGGCGTCGGTGGAGACGGTGAGGGTCTTGGAGCCGTGGCGCAGGTCGCCGCCGGGAAAGAGCAGGTTCTCCGCCTTCAGGAACTGGGAGATGTAGTCGTTGGAAAGGCCGTAGCCCAGGGCCCGGGAGGCATCCACCTCCACGGCCACCTGCTGGGTGACGCCGCCGTTGACGCTGACCTGGGCCACGCCATCGATGCGCTCCAGGGCGGGGCCCACAGTCTCCTCCGCCAGATGCTGGAGCTGGGTGAGGTCATCGCCGATGAGGGCGATCATGGCGGAGGGCATCAGGTCGCCCAGGCTGATGTTGACGATGACAGGCTCCATGGCCCCATCCGGCAGGGAGAGCATATCGAACTTCTCCCGCAGCTTCGTGGCGGCGATGTCCAGGTCGGTGCCGTCGGCATAGGTGATCTGGAGCTGGCTGATGCCGTCGGAGGAGTTGGAGGAAACGGACTCCACACCGGAGACGGACATGACCGCCGTCTCCAGGGGCCGGCTCACCAGCTCCTCGATGTCGCTGGGAGTGGCGCCGTTATAGTAGCAGTAGACCACCGCCATGGGCGCTTCCACATCCGGCAGCAGGGCCATCTGGAGCTGGGTGGTGAACACCGCGCCAAACACGGCGATCATGATGACCGCCAGCAGGGTGGACACCTTATGTTTGATACAGAACTTCGCGGTGTTCATCTCAGTTTCCTCCACCCACGACCCGCACGGCGCTGCCGTCGGCAAGGTAGGCCTGGCCCACCGTCACCAGCTTCTGCCCCACGCGCAAGCCGCTGAGGACCTCCGTGACGCCGCTGCCGGTGAGGCCCGTGGTGACGTCCGCCCGGCGGGCAACCCCGTCCTCCACCACAAAGACGTACTGGCCGTCGGTGCCGGTGAGGATGGCCTCGGAGGGGATGGCGATGGTGTTTTCGGAAACGTCGGTATGGAAGGTGACGTCGGCAAACATACCGGCCAGAAGGCCCGTCACATCCGCGGGGATGGCCAGGGTCACGGTGTAAAGCTGGGTCTGGTAGTTGGCGGCCCGGTCCACGGAGCGGATGGTGGCGGTGAAGCTCTGTCCCGCGGCGCTGACGGACACATCCGCCTCATCGCCGCTCATCAGGCTGGGCACCAGGGCCTCGGAAACGGAGGTGACGATCTTCATCTGGTCCGCGCCGCTGATGACGGCCACGGGCATGGAGCTGGAGGTATAGCCGTCCTTGGTAACGTTCAGGTTCACCAGGGTGCCGCTCATGGGGGCGATGACGTTGCCCCTGCCGTCCACGTCGTCCAGCACCAGGTCCAGCTGCTCCAGGCCGCTCTTGGCGTTCTGGATGCCGGCCTCCAACTGGGCCAGGGTGGCATTTCTGCCGGCAACGGCGCTCTCGTAACTCAGCTCGGCGTTGTCGATCTCCAGCTGGGAGGCGGCGCCGATGTCGAAGAGGGCCTTGGTGTTGGCCACGTTGTCCTCCGCCAGCTTCACCTGCTTATCCAGGATGGCCTTCTGGTCCTGGTAGCTCTGGAGGGCGGAATCATAGCTGATGCGGGCGGCGCTGTAGGAGGAAAGGGTGCTGCCCAGGTCCAGGGTGCAGATCACATCCCCCGCCTCCACCTGGTCGCCGGCGTTGAAGTAAACGTCGGTGCACTTGGCGGTGGCGGCCACCATGATGGTGGCATCGTTCTCCGCGCTCACCTTGCCGGTGACCTTGTTCTCCGTATAGATGGTATCGGCCGCGATCTCAATGGCCTGCACGGCAACGCCGGCGTCAGTGCTCTCCTGCTGCGGTTCCTCTTTTGCCCCGCAGGCGGCCAGAGAGACGGCCATCATCGCCGCAAGTACCGCGGCGGTTAAACGCTTTTTCATGGACAGGGCTCCTCCTCAGTTCAAAATGCCGTGCTGCACGGCCCAACAATATGTATTGTAAGCGGAAAACAGGTCGCTGGCGGCGTTTTCCACCTTCTCCTCCGCGGTGCGAAGGTCATCTCCGGCGGTGAGCAGGGCGTTTTGGGAGATGGTGCCCTGCTGGAACTTCAGCTCGCTGGCCTTGTAGCTCTCCTGCTGGCAGGCCAGGGAGACCTTGGCCGCCTCCCAGATCTGCTGGTAGTCCTTCACCTGCCGGCAGATGGTCTGGAATTTCAGCTCGCAGCTTTGGACGGTGTCGTTATAGGTATACTGGGCGGCCTGCCAGGTGCGCTGGGCGGAACGGTACTCCTGCTTTTTCTCGTCGGCTTTGTACTCGTCCCTGGCGTCCTCAAACTCCTCCTGGGCCTCCTCCAGGGTCTTTTTCGCCTCATAGAGCTCATAGCTCTTTTCCTTGTAGGCGGCAAGGTCCGCCTCCGGGTTTATGGCGGCCACCTGCTCCGCCGTGACGGTGGGGATGGTCCCCAGGCTGATCTGGCCGGTGATCTCCGCTCCCAGGAGCTTCTCCAGCTGGGCCTTGTAGACCTCCATGTTCATCCGCAGGGTGGAAAGGCCGCTGGTAAGGCTGCTGCGGCCAGCCTTCACCTCGGAAAGCTGCAGGGCGGAGATCTGCCCCAACTGGTAGCGCAGCTCCATCTCCTCCACGGTGCGGTTCAGGGCGGTCAGCTGCCGCTGCAGGGCGCCCTCCTGGGTCTCCATGGCCTTGAGGGCGATGAAGGTGCTCTCCCCCGCCAGGATGATCTGGTTCTGGGCGTTTTGGATCTGGCGGATGATGCCCGCGTTATCCGCCTGGAGCTTGCCCTCCCGCAGGTCCGTGAACTGCTCCTTCACCGCGTCATACTGCTCTTCCAGGGTGGCGGCGGTCATCTTGGCGGCGATGGGCTCCAGCATTTCCATCTGGATCATGCCCCACTGCTGGTCCACGATGGAATGCAGGGCGTCCCGCAGGTCCTCCTCCAGCTCCGCGTAGTCGATGTCCTCCAGGGTGCCGATGCTCTGCTGGAGGGAAAGGATCTTGAGATTGTTGGCCCGCATCCGGCTCTCCACGTTTTCGAAGGAGGCAAAGCCCACCCGGTCGGGGACCGTTTCCACCTCCGCCGCCGTATCCGCCGCGGGCTCCGAAGCAGCACCGGAAGAGGCGGCCGCCTCCTCCGCCGTTTCGTCCGCCAGGGCGGGGATGGCACAACCCAGTACCAGGGCCAGCAGCACCAGCAACGCTGTGATCTTCTTTTTCATGATGCTCCTCCTTTTATGCCCCGCAGGGCTTCACGCTGCCGCAGCGGATAATGTCCATCCGCTCCAGCAATTCCGTTCGGTAACGCGGCGCTTCCTCTGGCCGCAGGACGCTGTCCACCACCACGGTGGCCAGGGTCATCAGGGAAAGGGTCAGCACCTGGCGGGCAAATTCCTCGTCCTCCCGCCGCAGCAATCCCCGGTCAATGTCCGGCAAAGCCTTTTCAAAGATCATTCCCACCGGGCGGCCGCAGACGATCTTCTGCATATCCATGCCGGGGTTGATCCGCAGGATGCGCAGAAACCGCCTGAGCACCGGGTCTGGATTTCCGGTGCTCTGCTCCATAAAGCGGTCAAAGCAGGCGACCTGCAGGGCGAAAAGATCCCCGTGGACCTGGCGGAGCAGCTGGCAGTAGGCCTCCGACAGGTAATTCCAGGCGTCCTCCAGCAGATAGGCGATCAGCGACTCCTTATCCTTAAAGTACTGGTAAAAGCTGCCTCTTGCGATGCCGGCATGGCGGACGATCTGGTTGATGGAGGCCTCCGCGAAGCTGACGCGGGTGAACTCCTCCCAGGCCGCCTCCAGAAAACGGCACCGCTTTTCCTCCGGCAGGCGGAGGAAGGTCTCCGAACACATAGCAATCCCTCCCTCAATGTGACAAGCTGTCATTTATTATACTCACGCCCCCATGGACTGTCAATCGACGGCAGGCAGAAAAGCGTTAAATATCTGTGAATAGATTAGCCGAAAGCCGCTGGACAAGGGGAACAAAAAGGAGGGCGGAGCCTTTCGCTCCGTCCCCCGGTACTGTCCTGTTTTCTGTTACCGCCCGTATTC
>JAEDEN010000035.1 GCA_016293265.1 Oscillospiraceae bacterium
TCCGCCATGCCCCCCGCGGCCCTGCGGGAAAAGCAGCACCCCGCCAAGCGCAGCTTCCAGGCCATCCGCATGGCCGTCAACGGTGAGCTGGAGGCCCTTCCCCCCATGCTGGAGGGGGCGGTGAAGATGCTGAATCCCGGCGGCCGCCTGGCCGTCATCACCTTTCATTCCCTGGAGGACCGCATCGTAAAGACCACCATGAAAAAACTGGCTCAGGGCTGTACCTGTCCCAGCAGCTTCCCCGTTTGTGTGTGCGGCAACAAGCCCAAGATCAGGCTGGTCAGCCGCAAGCCCATCGTCTCGGGGGAGGCGGAGCTGCGTGAAAACCCCAGGGCCAGAAGCGCCAAACTCCGGGTCGCGGAAAAATGCGACCCCTTCGATCTTTGATTTTCCCGGGACAAGCCCCGTGATACCCTGTAAGGAAGGAGGACCCTCACATGGCATCGGCAGCAAAGGAACTGCGTTACCGAAATGAATATCCGGTCAGCGACAGCCTGGCCCGGGAATTTGACTGGGACCTCCGGGAACGGGAGCTGCGCCACGCCGGTGAGGCGCCCTACCGCCAGGAAGAGGTGCAGCCCGCCCGCCGCACCGCCCAAAAGGCGCATACCGCCGCCCATGTGCAGGTCCGGGAGCGCCAGCAGGTGTCCTATCTCACCATCGCCGGCGTTGCCGCGGTCTTGGGCCTTGCGGTGCTGGTGATCATGAGCTACGTCCAACTCACCGTTCTCTCCGCCGACACGGTGGCGCTGAAAAACGAGCTTTCCCAGCTCCAGACGCAGAATGTTTCCCTCACCACCCAGTATGAGCGGATGTTCGACATGGCCACGGTGAAGGCCGCCGCCGAGGAGGCGGGGATGACCAAGCCCAGCAACAGCCAGATTTGCTATGTGGACCTCTCCGGCGGAGATACCGCCATCGTCTATCAGGAGGAGGACCCCAGCGTGCTGACCCGGGTTCTCACATCCCTCAGCCACGGCGTCTATGCGGTGGTGGAATATTTTGACTGACCATCGCACTATACTATACGGATTAGACAGCGGGGAGTGAGAGCAGCAGTTCTTACTCCCCTCATTCGTCCTCGCAAGCTCTGCATCCCTCGCTTCCGGCCAAAGCCGAAAGCTCACTCGCTCCGCTGCTCGTCCTCCTCCCACGCGAAGCGCTCTGGCATTCGCACGGGAGCCCAGGAGTCCCCGCAAGCTCTGCATCCCCCGCTTCCGGCCAAAGCCGAAAGCTCACTCGTTCCCGCTCAGAACCGAAAGCGCATTCACGGGCTTTTTCAGGCAGCCCCACAACGATCCCAAGGAGGGAACACCATGCCCACCATCCCCAGGAGAAAAAGCGACGCCGCCCGCCGGGCCAACCAGGTCATCCGCACCAGGACGGTGCTGGTGATGACCCTTTTGGGCATCCTTACCTTTGTGGTGCTCTTTTTTAAACTCTACGACCTGCAGATCCGCCAGCACGATACCCTGCGGGCCAAGGCTGTGGACCAGCAGACCCGCTCCGCCGTGGTCTCTGCTTCCCGGGGCACCATTTACGACCGCAACCAGCACGTCCTTGCCATCTCCGCCACGGCGGAAACGGTGAACATCTCCCCCAAGGAGATCCTGGACTTCGTCAAAAGCCAGGAGAAGTCCATTGAGGAGGCTGCGGCCAAGGCTGCCGCAAAGGGCGTCAGCTATACCGCCCCCAAGCTCCGGGACCAGGCTTACATCGCCCGGGGCCTCTCCCGCATCCTGGGCATCGACCAGGAGACCATCGAAAAGAAGATGGAGCGCACCGATTCCATGTACGAGACCCTGAAAAAGAAAACGGAGCAGACTGTTTCCGATGAGGTGCGCCGGTTTATCAACGGCGAGATCGACGAGGAGGGCGGCGAGGTCCCCGAAAAGGAGCGGAAAAAGCTGCTGGGCGTCTGGCTCCAGCCGGACTCCAAGCGCTACTATCCCTATTCCGAGCTGGCTGCCAACATCATCGGCTTTGTCAACGGCGAGAACGTGGGCGGCGTGGGCCTGGAGGCCAAGTACGAATCCACTCTGGAGGGTACCTCCGGCCTCACTGTCACGGCGAGAAACGCCCGCGGCACGGAGCTTCTCTACCAGTACGAGCAGTATTACGACGCCGAAAACGGAAATGATCTGGTATTGACCCTGGACACCAACGTCCAGGCGGCCCTGGAGGCGGGCATAGAGAGTATGCTCACCAAATTTGACGCCAAAAACGGCGGCACCGGGATCGTCATGGATGTGAACAGCGGCGCCATCCTGGCCATGGCCTCTTTTCCCACCTATGACGCCAACGATTATGGCACGCTGAGCGACGAAAAGCTCATCCAAAAGCTGAACGCCACCCTGGCGGACCTTGAGAGCAAACGCTCCACCTATGCCACTGAGGAGGAGTACAACGCGGCGGTGGCCGCCGCCAAGTCCAGCGCCGTCCAGACCCAGTGGCGCAACAAGTGCATTGACTCCACCTATGAGCCGGGCTCCACCTTTAAGCCCATTACACTGGCCATCGCCCTGGAAGAGGGCATCGTGAACATGAATACCACCTTTAACTGCTCCGGCTCCATCATGGTGCCCGGCTGGCACCTGCCCTTTGGCTGCTCCAAGCGCTCCGGCCACGGCCTTCAGGACCTGATGGTGGCCACCGGGAACTCCTGCAACCCCGCCTTCATCACCATGGGCCTCAACATCGGCGTGGATACCTATTGGAAGTACCTCCAGTCCTTCGGACTGATGGAGCCCACCGGCGTGGATATGATCGGCGAGGCCCAGGGTATCTTCGGCCAGGAGGATACCTTCAAGTCCAACGTGGTGTCCCTGGCATCCTATGCCTTCGGCCAGACCTTCAACGTCACGCCCCTGGAGCTGATCCGGGCCCAGGCGGCCTGCATCAACGGCGGCTACCTCTATACGCCCTATGTGGTGGAACAGGTTCTGGACGATGAGGGCAACATCATCTCCCAGCATGACGCCACCCCTGTGCGCCAGGTCATCAGCGAAGAAACCTCCGCCAAGGTGCGCCAGTGTCTGGAGTATGTGGTGGCCTCCGGTACCGGCAAAAACGGCCAGGTGGCCGGCTACCGCATCGGCGGCAAGACCGGTACCGCCGACAAAACCGGCACCAAGACCAGCAGTAACCCCAGGGGCGACGTGGTGGTTTCCTTCATGTGCTTTGCCCCGGCGGACGATCCCCAATACATCATGCTTTTGACCATGGATACCCCCAGCCGCGACACCGGCACCTATGTTTCCGGCGGCAACATGGTGGCCCCCTTTGCAAGCCAGATTATGGGTGAGATCCTGCCCGACCTGGGAGTGGAGCCGGATTACACCGCCGAAGAGATGATGGGCGCCGATGCGGCGGTGCCCAACACCGTGGGCCTCAGCTCCGCCGAGGCCATGGAAAAGCTGAAGAAGGCGGGCTTTGCCTATACCCTGGTGGGAGACGGCGGGACCGTCACCGATCAGACCCCCGCCGGCGGCGCCATCGTACCCAACAGCGCCTCCATTATCCTGTATCTGGGACAGGAGGCCTCCGATACGCCCTGCACCGTGCCGGACGTGGTGGGCCTCAGCGCCGCGGACGCCAACAAGAGGCTCACCAATGCGGGACTCATTATGCGCATCGCAGGCACCACATCCTCCTCCTCGGGCAACGTCTACGCCATCTCCCAGGATACGGCCGCCGGCGTGGCCCTTCCTCCCGGCAGCGTGGTCACCGTCCGCTTTGGCGACAGCTCCGTGTTGGATTGATTTGGGAAAGCGGCAGTTTTCACATGGTTCCGGACACAAAACGCCATATACTTCGCGTTTTACCCTGCATATAATAAGGGCTGCAATCATTTAACCCGGATGGGAAAAGGAGTCGCCTAATGAAATTAAAAGATTTACTGCAGGATATTGAAATTCTCTCCGCAACGGCGGATATGGAGGCGGAGATCGCCCACGTGTGCCAGGACTCCCGGACTGTCGGGGCGGGAGACCTGTTTGTGGCGGTGGAGGGCTACGCTGTGGACAGCCATCAATTCATCCCCGCCGTGATGGAAAAGGGCGCTGCCGCCGTGGTGTGCCAGCGGGTGCCGGAGGGGCGTGTGCCCTATGTCCAGGTGCGGGATTCCCGCCGGGCCCTGGCGGCCCTTGGAGCCAATTTCTATGGCCACCCCACGGAGAAGATGACCATGGTAGCCGTCACCGGCACCAACGGCAAGACCACCACCACCTACCTCCTTAAGGCCATTCTGGAGCAGGCCCGGGGGGCCAAGGTGGGCCTCATCGGCACCAACCAGAACATGATCGGCAGCCAGGTCCTGCCCACGGAGCGCACCACCCCCGGCCCCTTTGAGGCTCAGCAGCTCTTTGCCCGGATGCATGAGGAGGGCTGCACCCATGTGCTGATGGAAACTTCCTCCCACGCGCTGGTGCAGGGCCGTATCCACGGTGTGCATTATGATGTGGGCATCTTTACCAATCTGACCCAGGACCATCTGGACTTCCACAATACCATGGAGGCCTACTGTGACGCCAAGGCCATTTTGTTCCAAAACTGCACCACCGGCGTGGTGAACGCCGATGACCCCTGGACGCCCCGGCTGCTGAAGGACGCCGCCTGCAGGACCTTCACCTATGCGGAACGGGCGGAGGCGGACCTGCGGGCGGAGGACATTTCCCTTGCCGCCGACCACATCGCCTTTACCGCCGTCACAAAAACGGAGCGGGTGCCCATCCGGGTGAACATTCCCGGCGGCTTTATGGTATATAATACCCTGGATGTGCTGGGAGCGGCCCTGGCCTTGGGTGTCTCCTTAAAGGAGAGTGCCGCCGTCCTGGCCGCCGTGCCCCATGTGAAGGGCCGGGTGGAGGTAGTGCCCACCCCGGGAAAGGACTACACCATCCTCATCGACTACGCCCACACCTCTGACAGCCTGATCAATGTGCTGACCACCGTGCGTGGCTTTGCCAAGGGCCGTACCGTGGCCCTATTCGGCTGCGGCGGAGACCGGGACCGCACCAAGCGCCCCCTCATGGGTGCCGCCGCGGCGGAAAACGCGGACTTTGTGGTGGTCACCACCGACAATCCCCGCACCGAGCGGCCCGCCGATATTATCGCCGATATCCTGCCGGGCCTTGCGGGCACTGAAACGCCCTATGTGGTGGTGGAGGACCGGGTGGAGGCCATCCACTACTGCATGGACCACGCCCAGCCGGGGGACGTCATCGTCCTTTGCGGCAAGGGCCATGAGACTTACCAGGAAGTGAACCATGTGAAGCTGCACATGGATGAACGGGAGATCGTGGCGGAGTATCTGAACTCCGGCCACTAATACGAAAGGACCGCCCTCCGGGGCGGCGAGAGGGAGAGAGATTATGACAGATATCCGGACTATGTGGCTGACGCTGCTGATTGCCTTTGCCGTCAGCTTCGTTGTGACCTTTTTCATCGGCAAGCCCGTCCTGCGGGAACTGCGGGCCCTGAAGGCCGGGCAGGAGATCCGAAAGGACGGCCCCACCTGGCACGCCGGCAAGGCCGGCACCCCCACCATGGGCGGCATCATGTTCATCCTGGGGGTGGGCATTTCGGTGTTCGCCCTGGGGTGGAGGGATATGCTGGCGGGGGAATTCGCCCACCTGTATGTGTACCTGTTTTCCCTGTGCTTTGGCCTGATCGGCTTTGTGGATGACTACCGCAAGGTGCGCCAGCACCAGAACGAGGGCCTTACCGCCAAGCAGAAGTTCCTTTTGCAGCTGGCGGCGGCGGTGCTGTTTTTGTGTCTCATGCGCTATGAGGAAATGCTGACCAACCGCCTGTACATCCCCTTCTTCCAGGTGTCCGTCACCATCCCCTGGCTGGTGTATCTCATTTTCGCCGCCTTCGTCATCGTGGGCACGGTGAATGCCGTGAACCTGACCGACGGCATCGACGGCCTGGCCACCTCCGTCACCTTTGTGGTGATGGTGTTCTTCGCCGTCACCACCGCCCTTTGGAACCTCACCACCCTGGCCCTGTTCCCGGCAGCTCTGGCGGGGGGACTGGCGGCCTTCTTCTGCTATAACCACCATCCCGCAAAGTGCTTCATGGGCGACACCGGCAGCCTCTTTCTGGGCGGCGCCGTGGCGGCATTGGCCTTTGCGGCGGATATGCCCCTGATTCTGATCCTGGTGGGCATCATCTACATCGCCGAGACCATGTCCGATATCATCCAGGTGGCTTACTTCAAGGCCACCCACGGAAAGCGCTTTTTCAAGATGGCTCCCCTGCACCACCATCTGGAGCTCTCCGGCTGGAGCGAGGCAAAGCTGGTGACGGTCTTTTCCGCCATCACCGCCCTTTTCTGCCTGCTTGCCTGGCTTGGCATCAAAGGCCGCTTTTGACCTGTTACACACCGTTTTTTGTGAGAGGAGGGAAAGCCCATGGCAGTACAACAGCGCCGCCGGCCCATGACGCGGGAGGAAGCGCTGCGCCGGCAGGAGCAAAAGCGCCGCATCGAGGAAAAGCGGCAGGAGAGCTATGAGCTTTCCAAGGGGCCCATCGATGTGCCCTTCTGCCTTCTGGTGGTGCTGCTCACCGCCATCGGCCTTGTGATGCTCCTGTCTGCCTCCTTCCCCTCCGCTTATTACGAGTCCAACGAACCCACTCATTATTTCGTCCGCCAGGCGGCCTTTGCCGGCATGGGCATCGCGGCCATGTTCATCATCGGGAAGATCAATTACCAGTCCTTCCGCCCTATGGCCCGGCCCCTTTTGTACGTGGCCATCTTCCTTCTGGTGCTGGTTATCATTCCCGGCAACCCCATCGCCGTGACCCGCAACCACGCCACCCGCTGGCTGGGCGTGGGCGACCTGTTCACCTTCCAGCCCTCGGAGATCGCAAAGGTGGCGGTGGTGCTGTATTTTTCCGACAGCATCTCCAAAAAGAAAGACAAGATGCGTTCCCTGCGCTACGGCGTGCTGCCCTATGCCATCTGGCTGATCGTGGTGGCGGGCCTTGTGGGACTGGAGCCCCACCTCTCCGGCGCGCTGCTGGTCCTGGGCGCGGGAGCGGTTTTGATGCTGGTGGGCGGCATCCAGTGGCGCTACGTGGTGGGCGCTGTTGCCGTAGCGGCGGCGGGATTGTATTTCATCCTCTTTGTGGTGGGATATAACACCTCCCGCTTTGAAATGTGGTTCAACCCCTGGGCGGACGCACAGGGCAAGGGCTACCAGCTCTCCCAGAGCCTGATCTCCATTGGCTCCGGCGGCCTTTGGGGCGTGGGTCTGGGAAAGAGCCGCCAGAAGTTTTTGTACCTGCCCGAAGAGCACAACGACTTCATCTTCGCCATTGTCTGCGAGGAGCTGGGCCTCATCGGCGCCACCATCATCATGCTGCTCTTCGCGGTGCTGATCCTGCGGGGGTACTGGATCGCCCTCCATGCCCGGGACCGCTTCGGAAGCCTCCTGGCCGTGGGCGTGGTGACCCTCATCGCCATGCAGACCTTTTTGAACATCGGCGTGGTGACAGGACTTCTTCCCACCACCGGTATTTCGCTGCCCTTTTTCAGCTACGGCGGCACGGCGCTGTCCATGCAGCTGGCGGAAATGGGGATCGTCCTTTCCGTCTCCCGGCAAATGAAACCGACAAAGGCAGGGTAACGCCTATGGAAAAAACCATCAAACGCGTCATTTTCACCTGCGGCGGCACGGCGGGCCATGTGAATCCCGCCATCGCCCTGGCCCAGTTGATGCAGGAAAAGAACCCAGGGCTGGAGGTGCTGTTCGTGGGCGCCGAGCGGGGCCTGGAAAAGGATCTGGTGCCCAAGGCGGGATATGCCTTCCGGACCGTCCGCATCTCCAGCTTCCACCGTTCCATGAAGCCGAAGGAGATCCGGCATAATCTGATCTCTGTGGTGAACCTCATCCGCTCTCCCCGGGAGGCAAGGGCCATCGTCAGAGAATTCGGGCCCGACATCGTCATCGGCACCGGCGGCTATGCCAGCTTCCCTATGGTCAAGGCTGCCGCCGTGATGGGCATCCCCACGGCGGTCCACGAGTCCAACGCCGTGCCGGGCCTTACAACGGAACTGCTGGAGCCCTATGCCGGCGTCATTATGGTGGGTTTTGAGTCCTGCCGCAAACACTATAAGCACCCGGAAAAGGTCATGGTCACCGGCACGCCGGTGCGGGGTGACTTTTTCACCCTTACCAAGGCCCAGGCAAAGGAGAAGCTGGGCGTCAATGACGGCCGGCCTTTGGTGGTGTCCTTCTGGGGGTCTCTGGGAGCATCGGGCATGAACCGCCAGATGGCGGATATGCTGGCCCTGGAGGCGGCCAGGGAGCCCTTCCACCACATCCACGGCGCCGGAACCGCGGGCTATCCTCAGATGAAGGGGCTGCTGGAGGAAAAGGGCGTGGACCTGGCGTCCCACCCCTCCCTGCAGCTTCGGGAGTATATTTACGACATGGCCACCGTCATGCGGGCGGCGGACCTGGTGATCTGCCGCGCCGGCGCATCCACCATCAGCGAGCTGACAGCCCTGGGAGTCCCGGCACTGATGGTGCCCTCCCCCTATGTCACCAACAACCACCAGGAGAAAAACGCCCGTGCCCTGGAGGAAGCCGGCGGCGCGGCGGTGCTGGTGGAGGGGGAGTGTACCCCCCAAAAGCTCTTTCAGACCGCCTGCGGCATCCTCCACGATCCCGACCGCCTTGCCGCTATGGAAGCGGCTATGGGAGGCCTGGGTATCCGGGACGCCACGGAGCGTATTTATGACGTTGTTGTGAACCTTTGCAAGTAACCCCTGCTGCTTTCCGCCCATAGGATGGAATGTGATTCCATTCTAAATCAGCGGAGGGACGGCATATGAGCAAGATTCAGATCCGGGGCGGAAATGCCCTGCAGGGCGAGATCAGGGTGCAGGGGGCCAAAAACGCGGTTTTGCCCATTCTGGCGGCCACCATCCTCACGGGAGGGCAGGTGGAGCTGTTCCGCTGCCCCCGCTTGAAGGACGTGGAGGCCTCGGTGCGGATCCTGCGCGCCCTGGGCTGTGAAGCCCGGTGGGAGGGGGACACCCTCCTGGTGGATACCACCCACCTCACCGGCTGTACCGTGCCCGACGAGCTCATGCGCCAGATGCGCTCCTCCGCCATTTTCCTGGGGGCCATCCTTGCCCGCTGCGGCGAGGCGGAGCTGAGCTATCCCGGCGGCTGCGAACTTGGGCCCCGGCCCATTGACCTCCATTTGGCGGGGCTGCGGGAGCTGGGGGCGGATATCCGGGACTCCGGCGGCATTCTCCGCTGCACCGGCGGCCACCTGGAGGGACGGCGGCTGATCCTGAGCATCCCCTCCGTGGGGGCCACGGAAAACCTGATGCTGGCCGGGTGCGGCGCCTCGGGCGTCACCGTCATCGAAAACGCTGCCCGGGAGCCGGAGATCGGGGATCTGCAAAACTTCCTGAACGCCTGCGGCGCAAAGGTTTCCGGCGCTGGAAGCTCTGCCGTGACGGTGGAGGGCGGATGCAAGCTCCACGGCGGGGCCTACACCGTCATGCCCGACCGCATCGTCACCGCTACTTACCTGTGCGCCTGTGCCGCCGCCACGGGGGAGATCTTCCTCCGGGAGACCAGGGAGGAACACCTGTCCACCGTCACCGCCCTTTTGCGCCGGGCGGGGTGCACCGTGAGCGCTGAGAGCGGCGGCATCCGCTGCCTCAGCCGGGGCCGGCTTTCCGCGGTTCCGCCGGTGCGCACGGCGCCTTATCCGGGTTTTCCCACCGACGCCCAGGCGGTTTTGATGGCCGCCCTTCTGCGGGGCCGGGGGACCACGGTGTTTGAGGAGAATATTTTTGCAAACCGCTACCGCCATGTGGATGAGCTGGCCCGCATGGGGGCGGATATCCGGGTGGCCGGCCGGGTGGCGGTGGTCAGCGGTGTGGAGCGGCTGACCGGTGCGCCGGTCCGCTGCACGGACCTGCGGGGCGGCGCGGCCCTTTGCGTGGCAGGCCTCCAGGCGGAGGGAGAGACCCTTGTGGATCAGACCGGCCACATTGACCGGGGCTATGAGGACATCGCCCGGGACCTTGGGGCGCTGGGCGCGGATATGGAACGTCGGGAATAAAGAGGAGAAAGACCCATGGCAAGACGCAGAAATTCCAGCAGGCATCATAAGCGGGGAAGGTTTGCCTTCCTCTATAAAATGCTGTCCATGCTGGTGATCTGCGGCGCTATTATCGCGGCGCTGACGCTGTTTTTCCGGGTGGACACCGTGGAGGTGACAGGACAGCAGCGCTATACGGCGGAGGACATCCGTACCGCCGCCGGGGTGGAGGCGGGGGACAATTTGTTCCTCTTCAACAAATACGATATGGCGGGCAGGATCATCGCCCAGCTTCCCTATGTGGAGGAGATCCGTATCAACCGAAAGCTGCCGGACACTCTGGTGATCCAGGTGAAGGAGTGCGCCAAGCCTCTTGCCGTGGTGCAGGGGGAAAGCGCCTGGCTGGTGAGCACCCGGGGCAAGATCGTGGAGCAGACGGAAGCCGCGGCAGCGGGGGAGTACGGCGTCATCTCCGGCTGCGAGCTGCTGACGCCCTCCGTGGGCACCAGAATCGCCCTGGCCACGGAGTACACCGCCCAGCAGGAGAGCCTGTTTTCCCTGCTGGGGGCGTTGGAGAATGCCGGGATGCTGGAAAAGGTGGACGGCATCCGCCTGGATGACCTGTCCACCCTGTATCTGGATTATGATGGCCGCTTTACCGTCAAGCTTCCCTACGGTGCGGATTATGACTTCAAACTTATGGCGCTGAAGACCTACCTGGAGGATACAGGCGTCATTCAGGACAATATGAGCGGTACTTTCGATATGCAGGCGGACGAGGACCGGACCTATTTCAAGCCAAATGTCCGCTGAGTCTCCCTGCCCCGCAGGGGGGCGCTCCTGCTCCCCTTTATTTTTTGGAAAATACCGTCGAAAACAAAAAGGGGCACTTGACCGAAGGGCAAAAGTGTCTTACAATTAAACTATTATCCGGCAGAATGGATACACCAGACAAAAGGGATTGCTCCCTTCTCAAAATAAACAGCAGGAGGCACCATTATGGCATTTGGATTGGAAACCGGTCCCGATACCGTTGTTAATATTAAAGTTATCGGCGTGGGCGGCGGCGGCAACAACGTGGTCAACCGCATGGTCCGCACCGGAACCAAGGGCGTGGATTTCGTCGCCGTCAACACGGACAAGCAGGCGCTGAACGTCTCCAGCGCCACCTATAAGATCCAGATCGGCGAGAAGCTGACCCACGGCAAGGGCGCCGGCGCCGATCCTGAGGTGGGCCGCAAGGCCGCCGAGGAGAGCCGCAACCAGATCGCAAAGGCCCTGGAGGATACCGACATGGTGTTCATCGCCGCCGGTATGGGCGGCGGCACCGGAACCGGCGGTGCTCCCATTGTTGCCGAGATCGCCAAAGAGATGAATATCCTCACCGTGGGCGTGGTCACCAAGCCCTTCGGGTTTGAGGGTCCCCGCCGTATGCGGGCCGCCGAGGCAGGCATCAGCGAGCTGAAGGATAAGGTGGATTCCCTGGTCATCATCCCCAACGAGCGTTTGAAGTACGCCACGGACCAGAAGGTCACCTTCGCCAACGCTTTCGAGATCGCCGACGATGTGCTGCGCCAGGCGGTGCAGTCCATCTCCGACCTGATCCGCGATACCGGCTTTATCAACCTGGACTTCGCGGACGTTACCGCCATCATGAAAAACGCCGGCATGGCCCACATGGGCGTGGGCCGGGCCGCCGGAAAGGGCAAGGCCGAGGAGGCCGCCAAGATGGCCATTTCCAGCCCCCTGCTGGAGACCTCCATCGAGGGGGCCAAGGGCGTGCTGATCAACATCACCGGCTCCATGGATATTGGCCTGGAGGAGGTGGAGCAGGCTGCCACCCTGGTTCAGCAGGCCGTCCATCCCGACGCCCTCACCATCTTCGGCGCCACCTTTGACGAAACCATGGACGATGAGATCCGTGTCACCGTCATCGCTACCGGCTTTGAAAAGAACGAGCAGCCCATTCCCGTCCCCAAGGCGGCGGCGCCCGCCCAGGAGCCCCAGCCCGCCGCTGCTCCGGCACCCGCTCCCTTGCAGGAAGAGGACATCCCCCAGCCCGAGACGGAGGAGAATGACCCCTTTGACGACATTTTCAAGATCTTTAACAGCCGCAGCTGATTTTTCCAGATTTTTCAAAACTCTCAGGCTTTTGCCTGAGAGTTTTTTTTGCCTGCCCCGCCGCCGGGATTGGAAGGGCCTTCCATGGCGTTTTCGGCACGAATTGCCGCGCTTGCGTTCTGCCGCCGCCGCACATGATATCTCTGTCGGCGAAAACCGACAATTTTTGAAAAAGGGGTGATTTTCTTGTATGAGCTTTCGCAAAAAGGGAGAGGGATACTCCGCGTGGGCGTTATGGCCTGCCTGGCCCTGGCGCTGTGCGGACCTGTGCGGACGGCGGCCGCCGATATGACGGGGCGGATGCTGGTGCCCGTGGGGCACACGGTGGGCATCAAGCTCTTTTCCCGGGGCGTGGTGGTGGTGAAGCTCACGGAGGGAGGCTCACCGGCCAGGTCCTGCGGCCTCAGGACCGGCGACGTCATTTTGGAATGCGGCGGCACTGCCGTCACCTCCACGGAGCATTTTCAGTCCCTGCTCCAAACCAGGGGTGAGGAAAAAACAGAGCTGGAAGTCCGGCGGGGCGGCGGTACCGTGAAGCTCAGCGTTTCACCAGAGGCCAATGAGAAGGGGGTTTACTGCATCGGCGCCTGGGTGCGGGACAGCATGGCGGGCATTGGTACCATGACCTATTATGACCCGGAGACCGGGGAGTTCGGGGCCTTGGGCCACGGGATCACCGATGTGGATACCGCCCTACTGATGCCCTTTTCCAATGGCGCCATCCTGCCCTCCACCGTCAAGGCGGTGAAGCGGGGGACAGCGGGCTCCGCCGGAGAGCTGCGGGGCGATTTTGATTTGACGAAGGACCTGGGGCAGCTTACCGCCAATACGCAAAACGGCGTTTTCGGCGTTCTTGAGGCGGCGGAGTATCCCAAAAGCGCCGCCGTGCCTGTGGGCGAGGCGGCCGTTGGCCCGGCCCTCATTCGCTCCAACGTGGAGGGAGACGAGACGGAGGAATATGAAATCGAAATTTTAAAGGTGGTCCCGGAGGCCTCCGACGGCCGGAATTTGGTGATCTCCGTCACGGACCCGGACCTCATCGCATCCACCGGCGGCATCGTCCAGGGTATGAGCGGCAGCCCTATTTTGCAGGATGGCAAGCTGGTGGGCGCCGTGACCCATGTTTTGCTGAATGACCCCACCAAAGGATATGGAATTTTGATGGAAACTATGCTTTCCGCCGCGGAATGATCCTGCTGAAAGAGCCTGCACCGGCAGGCTCTTTTCTTTTTCATATTTTTATGCTATCATCATAAAAACGATTTGACGAAAAGGAGGTGGGCATATGAAGAAAAACGACAAATTTTCCATGTATCTCAGCTTCCTTTTGCGCCACCAGCCTTGGTCGGCGGGACTGGACATGGACCGGCACGGCTGGGTCAGCGTAGAGCAGCTGATCCGGCAGGTTAACGCTGGGGGAAGGTATCATATCACCCTGGAAGAGCTGCAGCAGATCGTTGCGGAGGACCGGAAGGGCCGTTACCGCCTCAGCCCCGGCGCGGAGCGCATCAAGGCCTGCCAGGGCCACTCCATCCCCTGGGTGGAGCCGGAGCTGGAGTATCTGCCTCCTCCCGCATACCTGTACCACGGCACCACCGCCGCCGCATTGGAGGAGATCCGGAAAAGCGGCGCCATCCTCCGGATGGAGCGCCACGCGGTCCATATGCAGGCGGAGGAGAAAAAGGCCTGGCAGTCGGCCCGGCGCTGGAGGAAGCAGGTGCCGGTTGTCCTCAAGATCGACGCCGAAAGGATGCACAGGGACGGCCTGTGCTTCGGAAGGACGGAAAACGACGTCTGGTGCACGGAGCGGGTTCCCACGTCCTACCTTTCCGAAGTGCTGTATCAGCCGCAAGCATAGAACGCCCGACGGGCGCTCCGTGCCTGCGGCATTTTTCCGCGTTCAACGCAGGGACCTTGTGTACTCCGTGGGAGTCAGGCCACAGCAGTGGCGGAACTGGCGGGAAAAATGCTGAGCGCTGGAAAAGCCCATCTTCTTGGCGATATCGCTCATGCTCAATTCCCCCTGGCGCAGCAGTACCTTGCACTCCTCCAGGCGGATTTTGGTGATGTACTGCCCAGGAGGCATTCCAAGGTGGGTGTCGAACAGGCGGCAGAGATAGGGCACGCTGACATGGACCGCCCCCGCCAGCTCCGTGACGGTGAGGCGCCGGTCAATGCGCTCCGAGATGATCTGCAGGGCCCGGTCCACGATCTGGTTCTCCGCCCGGGCGGTGGAAGGCAGGGCGGCAGCGGTATGGGCGGGACGCGCAGCGGAGGAGGAGCGCAGCAGCTCCACCAGGAGGATCTTCAAAAGGGCCTCCAGATAGTCGTAGGAATAGGGCTGCCGGCTGGTCCGCTCCTTCAGGATCTTTTTCAAAGTCTCCCGGGCGGAGGAGGGGAGGGAAAGCTGCTTGCCTACCACCTCATCCAGGGCGTCTCCGGGCAGGTCGAAGGTAACGGTAAGGAAGCTCACCGGCTCGTCGGAATACTGAATGTGCCAATCTCCCCGGCCAATGATGGAAAGCTCCTGCTGCCTTAAAACGATGTCCGTGCCGTTGACCAGGTTGTGGAGCCTTCCCTGGTCCACATAGGTCAGCTCATAAGGGGCATGGCGCTCGCCCCGGAAATAAAAGTCCCTGGTGCTCTCCTGAAAAAAGCAGGTGTAGAGCTTGCTGATCTGAAGCTGGGGAGCGGCGCTGTGTAAAAAGCTGTCGTCGGCAAAGCCCTCGGTGTGCAGCTCATCTCCCGGCTGGAGATAGAAGCGCACCGTGCAGCTTGCCTCCAGGGGAACGATGGAAAAGACCACCCTGGGGGCAAGACGCACCGCCCGGTCCAGGTAAAAGACCAGGGGCTGGGCGCCGTGGAGGATGAGAAGGGACATTTCGCTCTCGTAGTCCACAACAAGGCTCTTTTCCGCCCGGAGGCGCTCCGTCTGCACCCCGGAGCGGAATTGCCGGGAGCAGGCCGTGCCTTCCGCCTCCTCCACCTGGGAGAGGACCGTTCCCAGACCCGTCAGGGCGGCGGTGTTCAAATACTGCATCTGCATGATGAACGCGGCCTCCTTTCTGCCATCCATTTATATTATTTTTAACGTAAACGATTAAAAAAAGCAACACTTTTTCCGAAATTTCTGGAATTTTTATCAATTCTTATACTACCGCTCTCTTTCCGTTGCATTTGGGCGCGGAAGGCGATACCATGAAAACTGTAAGATGGCGTCCGGGAAGGCCGGGCGCAGAAATGATAGATACCGATACATCTTTTGGGAGGTTTTCTTTTATGAACGAATGCAGACCCACGCTTGTCATCATGGCGGCTGGTATGGGCAGCCGTTTCGGCGGACTCAAGCAGATCACCCCCGTGGACCCTCAGGGTCATATGATTATTGACTTTTCCCTGTATGACGCCTGGCGGGCAGGCTTCCGCGACGTGGTGTTCATCATCAAGCACGAGTTTGAGGCGGATTTCAAGGAGAACATCGGAAACCGCATGGAGAAGTATTTCAATGTGCAGTATGTCTACCAGGACCTGAAGGAGCTGCCCGAGGGCTTCACCGCCCCCGCTGAGCGCGTCAAGCCCTGGGGCACCGGACATGCCATCGCCTGCTGCCGCAGTGTGGTGAAGGGCCCCTTCGCCGTCATCAACGCCGATGACTTCTACGGCCGCACCGCCTTCTCCACCATCTATGATTACCTGGCCCAGGGCCAGGAGGAGGGCCGCTACGCCATGGTGGGCTACCGGGTGCGCAACACCGTCACCGAGCATGGCTCCGTGGCCCGGGGCGTGTGCGAGGTGAAAGACGGCCTTCTCACCGGCATCACTGAGCGCACCAAGATTTTCAAGCGCGGCGAGGACGCCGCCTTCACCGAGGACGACGGAAAGACCTTCACTGACCTCCCCGGCGAGACCATCGTCTCCATGAACCTGTGGGGCTTCACCCGCGGCATCCTGGACGAGCTGTGGAGCCGCTTCCCCGCCTTCCTGGAAAAGAACCTCCCCGTCAATCCCCTCAAGTGCGAATACTTCCTGCCCTTCGTGGTCAACGAGCAGCTCGCTGAGGGCAGCGCCACTGTCCGCGTCCTGCCCTGCGAGGAGACCTGGTACGGCGTTACCTACCACGAGGACCTGGAGAGCGTGGAAAAGGCCATCGTGGAGATGAAGAAGGAAGGCATTTACGAGGAGGAGCTTTGGGTATGACCGCCAAACTGCATGAACTGCTGAAGAAGTTCGCCCTGGAGGGGGAGCCTGTGTCCTGCGAGCGCTACGGCTTCGGACACATCAACGAGACTTACCTGACCGTGACGGACACCGGCCGCCGCTATATTTTCCAGAGGATCAACCACCATGTGTTCCAGGACGTTCCCGGCCTGATGAACAACATCTACCTGGTGACCACCCACCTCAAAGAGCGTACCGAGAATCCCAACGGCGTCATGACCGTTGTCCCCACCCTGGACGGCCAGATCTTCCTGAAGGATGGGGAGAATTTCTGGCGCGTGTACGATTTCGTGGAGGGCTCCGTCGCCCTGCAGCTTCCCCGGAATGAGCAGGATTTCTATGAAAGCGCCATCGCCTTCGGTGATTTCCAGGGCAAGCTGGCCGACTTCCCCGTGGAGAAGCTGGTGGAGACCATCCCTAACTTCCACAACACTGTGGACCGCTACCGCATCTTCAAGGAGGTCCTGGCCAAGGACCCCATGGGCCGTGCCAAGGAAGTGCAGGAGGAGATCGACTTCGTTTTGTCCCACGAGGAGGAGATGGGGACCCTCCAGCGCATGAGAGACTCCGGCGAGCTGCCCTCCCGGGTCACCCATAACGACACCAAGCTCAATAACGTCCTCCTGGACGCCCAGACCTATAAGCCCCTGTGCGTTATCGACCTGGACACCGTCATGCCCGGTCTGAGCCTGTATGATTTCGGCGATTCCATCCGCTTCGGCGCCGCCACCGCCGCCGAGGACGAGAAGGATCTTTCCAAGATGGAGATGAGCCTGGACCTGTTCCGGACCTATACCAGGGGCTTCGTCACCGCCTGCAAGACCCTGACCGGCAAGGAGCTGGAAATGCTCCCCATGGGCGCCAAGACCATGACCATGGAATGCGGCGTCCGCTTCCTGACGGACTACCTGGATGGTGACCACTATTTCGCCGTTCATCGCGAGGGCCACAATCTGGACCGTGCCCGCACCCAGTTCAAGCTGGTGAGGGACATGGAAAAGAAGTGGGACGACATGAAAAAAATCGTTGCGGAGGAGAGCAAATAATGAACGTTCTTGTAACCGGCGGCGCCGGCTATATCGGCAGCCATACCTGCGTGGAGCTCATTGAGGCGGGCTATACTCCCATCGTGGTGGATAACCTGTGCAATTCCAGCCCCAAGAGCCTGGAGCGGGTCAGGGAGATCACCGGCCGTGAGGTCACCTTTATCAAGGGAGACGTGTGCGACGAGGCCCTGCTGGATGAGGTCCTCTCCAAGTATGACGTCTGCTGCGCAATCCACTTTGCCGGCTTGAAGGCCGTGGGCGAGTCCGTGGCAAAGCCGCTGGAATATTACCAGAACAACCTGGGCTCCACTATGGCGCTGTGCAAGGCCCTGGCCCGGCATCATGTGAAGAAGATCATCTTCTCCTCCTCCGCCACTGTCTACTCCGGCGACAACGAGATGCCTCTGCGGGAGACCTCCAAGACCGGTAACTGCACCAATCCCTACGGCTGGACCAAGTACATGGGCGAGCAGATCCTGCGGGACATCGCCAAGGCCGACCCTGAGTGGTCTGTGGTGAACCTGCGCTATTTCAATCCCGTGGGCGCCCACAAAAGCGGCCTCATCGGCGAGCATCCCAACGGTATCCCCAACAACCTGATGCCCTTCATTTCCCAGACTGCCATCGGCAAGCGCCACCACCTGAGCGTCTTCGGCAACGACTATCCCACCCCCGACGGCACCGGCGTCCGGGACTATATC
>JAEDEN010000036.1 GCA_016293265.1 Oscillospiraceae bacterium
CCCGCATCCTGGAGGCCTCTGCCCGCCTGCTGTCCGGTACCTTCCTGACCCCCGTGCTGGTGGGCAACGAGGAGGACATCAAGAAGGCCGCCGAGGACCTGGGCCTGAACATCCGGGGCGCCGAGATCGTGGATCCCGCCACCTTCGCCGAAATGGACAAGATGGTGGACACCATGGTGGAGCTGCGTAAGGGCAAGATGACCGAGCAGCAGTGCCGCGCCGCGCTGATGCAGGCCAACTACTTCGGCACCATGCTGGTGAAGATGGGCTATGCCGACGCCCTGCTGGGCGGCGCCACCTACTCCACCGCCGACACCGTCCGTCCCGCCCTGCAGATCATCAAGACCAAGCCCGGCAGCAAGATCGTGTCCTCCTGCTTCATCCTGGTCCGCGAGGCCGCCACCGGCGACCGCGAGGTCCTGGCCATGGGCGACTGCGCCATCAACATCAAGCCCACCGAGGACGAGCTGGTGGAGATCGCTCTGGAGACCGCTTCCACCGCCAAGGTCTTCGGCATCGATCCCAAGGTCGCCTTCCTGAGCTACTCCACCCTGGGCTCCGGCAAGGGCGAGGATGTGGACAAGATGCACAACGCCTGCGCCAAGACCCAGGTGGCCGCTCCCGATCTGGCCATCGACGGCGAGCTGCAGTTCGACGCCGCCGTGTCCCCCACCGTGGCCAAGACCAAGTGCCCCGGCTCCAAGGTGGCAGGCTACGCCAACACCTTCATCTTCCCCGACATCAACGCCGGCAACATCGGCTACAAGATCTGCCAGCGCATGGGCGGCTTTGACGCCTACGGCCCCATCCTGCAGGGCCTGAACGCCCCCATCAACGACCTCAGCCGCGGCTGCAACGCCCAGGAGGTCTACTCCATGGCCATCATCACCGCCGGCCTGGTGAACGACTGAGCCCGGCTACATAGCCCCCGTCACAAGACAAAAAAAGGAAAAGGGACGCTGCGGTGCAGCGTCCCTTTCAGTTTGCCCCCGGCGGCAGGGCGCCTTTTTTGGCCTCCTATTTTGTATTCCCGGCATAAAAAACCTCCCCCGCCGGAGGACGGGGGAGGGGGAGGATCAGCGCTCGGAGGGCACCCAGCCCTTGGCTGATTCGTGGGGGCGGTAGGCGGAGGTGAGGACCTTTTCAAACACCGGTTCGTCGGGGTTTTCGATGCGCCGGAGGATCTGCTCGCCGGCACTGCGGCCCAGCTCCTCCACCGGCTGGACGATGCAGTCCATCTGGTTGGTATAAAGCTGATAGAAATTGGAATCATAATCCACAAAGCTCACCAGGTCGATGTCCTGGGCAAGCTGGATGTTCTTCTTGTGGAGGTAGATGATAGTCTCGGAGGCCATCAGGCCCTGGCAGACCACAATGCCGTCGCACTTCTGGGCCAGGAGTTCGTCCAGGCAGGCCTGGGCGCTGTTTTCCATGGAGTCGCCGTAGCGGATCAGCTCTTCCTCCTGGGCCAGCTCGCAGTCCGCCACCGCCTGGCGGTAGGCGTTGATGCGCTCCTTGGTGGAGGAGAGGCGGGGCAGGCCGCCGATGATGCCCACCCGCCGGTCGCCCTTGGCGGCCAGGCGGCAGATGCTGCGGTAGATGGGCTGGAAGTTGGACACGCAGATGGAGGAATACTTCTTCGTCTCAAAGGTGCGGTCCACCAGCACCACCGGGAACCCCGCCGGGATCAGGCGGTCCAGGCGGTCAAAGTCGTCCATGGTGCTGGCGATGAGGAGCCCGTCCACCAGGCCGGCGGAGAGGAGGCGGATGTTCTTCTCCTCCCGCTCCATGTTCTCCTTGGTGTTGGCGATGATGAGGTGGTAGCCGTGGGCGGAAAGGCAGGTTTCCACCGATTCGATCATGGTGCCGAAGAACTTGTTGGAGATATCGGGCACGATGAAGCCCACCGTCTTTTTCTTGCCGGTGCGGAAGCTCCGGGCGGAGGCGTCGGGGGTATAGCCCAGCTCCGCGATGGCGCGGAACACCTTTTCCTTGGTCTCCTCGGAGACATAGCGGGTGGAGTTGATGGTGTGGGATACCGTGGCCGTGGAAACGCCCGCCAGGCGGGCCACATCGCTGATCGTAACCTTCATAGTCTGCTTCCTTTTGCGTAAACGCAGTTTTGTTTGCGTAATCAATTAGTTTATATCATAGTATAGGCCACGGGGGGGCATCCGTCAAGCCCTTTTTCCCCCTATTTCTCCTTCTTTTTCAAAAATAAGCCACAATATTATCAAAAATAGACAGTTTTCCACCGGCATTGTTATTTGAATTAACGATTGCCAAAAGAAAACGCATATGATACACTTGGGATACTGAATTTCGAAGCAAATCGTTTACGCAAACGTTTTGTCCTCCCGGGTCGGGAAGCGATCTGCTCTAATTTTGAAAGGAGTTCTGCAGAACTATGAGCATCAAAGTTGGTATCAATGGTTTCGGCCGTATCGGCCGCATGGTTTTCCGCGCCAGCCTGAATCACCCCGAGATCGAGATCGTGGGCATCAATGACCTGTGCCCTGCCGAGTACCTGGCCTACATGCTGAAGTACGACACCATGCACGGCAAGTGCGACGCTGAGATCGGCCACACCGAAAACGCCATCGTGGTCAACGGCAAGGAGATCCCCGTTTCCGCCGAGCGCAACCCCGCCGACCTGCCCTGGGGCAAGCTGGGTGCTGAGTACGTGGTGGAGTCCACCGGCCTGTTCCTGACCAAGGAGAAGGCTCAGGGCCACCTGGACGCCGGCGCCAAGAAGGTCATCATGTCCGCTCCCTCCAAGGACGACACTCCCATGTTTGTCTGCGGCGTGAACCTGGATAAGTACACCAGCGACATGAACTTTGTCTCCAACGCTTCCTGCACCACCAACTGCCTGGCTCCCATCGCCAAGGTTCTGAACGACAACTGGGGCATCACCGATGGCCTGATGACCACCGTCCACTCCGTCACCGCCACCCAGAAGACCGTTGACGGCCCCTCCATGAAGGATTGGCGCGGCGGCCGTGCTGCCACCGGCAACATCATCCCCTCCTCCACCGGCGCCGCCAAGGCCGTGGGCAAGGTCATCCCCGAGCTCAACGGCAAGCTGACCGGTATGTCCATGCGTGTTCCCACCCTGGACGTGTCCGTGGTGGACCTGACCGTCAACCTGGCTAAGCCCGCCAAGTACGAGGAGATCTGCGCCGCCATGAAGGCCGCCTCCGAGGGCGAGCTGAAGGGCGTCCTGGGCTACACCGACGAGGCCGTTGTCTCCAGCGACTTCCTGGGCGACACCCGTACCTCCATCTTCGACGCCGATGCCGGCATCGCTCTGACCGATACCTTCGTGAAGGTGGTCTCCTGGTACGACAACGAGATCGGCTACTCCAACAAGGTCCTGGAGCTGATCGAGCATATGTACACCGTGGATCACAAGTAAGAGATCCCCGCTTCCGCATCAGAAAAACGACCCTCCGGGCAGCCGCCCGGGGGGTCGTTTCTGGTTTTCGGAAAGGGCCCGGCTGCCGGGAGGGGAAGAGGGGGGCGGGAAAGGCGGCCCATAAAAAAAGCGGCCGGTTGGCCGCAAAAAAACACATCCCCCCACTCGCTCCAGCGGCGAATGGGGGGCTTACTGATGGATCGGATCGTACATTGGACCGTACCTCACATCTCTTAAATTCTCAAGGTTCCTTCCGTTTCAGAAAACATCCGCAGGGGTGGTAACTTTTGCTTGCCAATTCTTGAAACAATTTGTGTCACGGTTCGTTGAAGCGCGTGCGTCTCATCATAGTGAGGAGGTTTCGTCTTTGGTCGCGTTGAAGTCACTTGTGAATGCTGTTTTCTGTTTTCCAAAACGGTCAGTTGGGAGACATCCAGGCTTCTTAGCCCATGGGACTCACTCCTTTCTGTATCTATAATGTACAATACTTTTGGCGGTTTGTCAATCCCGTTTGTGGATTTTTACCATTTGCACAAGGATAAAGCGTTTGCCTATGGCAAGGCGCACAAAAGGCTATGCCAGCTCCGCCAGGAAGCGTCCCAGGGACAGCCGCCCATCGGCGCAGAAGGCTTGCTGCAGGGCCAGGAGGTTTTCCCCGCTGTGCTCCACCTCCCGGGAAAAAAGCCGCAGGGCCTCTCCAAGGCCCACCAGGCTCCCCAGCCGCGCCGCCGTCAGGGTGCCCAGCACCGCCAGCTCCACCCGGGAGAGGAGGTCGCCGTCCGCCACGGCCTTGCAGAACCAGCGGAAGAGGAAATAGGCGCAGATGCGCTCCAGGGCGGGGGCGTGGTCCTCCAGGGAGAGGCCGGGGGCGCTGCGGCCCGCCTCCAGCAGGGCAGGCCAGTCCCGGCCCAGGCACTCCAGCTCTCCCAGCACCTCCAGGGCCGCCGGGAACAGGCCCTCCCCCTCCGCCGCCACCCCGGTCTCCGCCGGAAGGGAGGCGGCGGCCTCCGCCAGGCCATAGAGGTCCTCTTCCTCCCCCTCGTCCAGGGCGGCCTGGGCCTCATTGGCAAGGAGCAGCAGCCAGGCAAGGCGGCTGCCCAGGGGCAGCGCCCGGTGCGCCAGCAGCTCCAGGCAGGCCTCGCGCAGGGCGTAAAGGGGCCTCAGCTCCGCCGGGACTCCGCCCCCCGCCTCCGTCACCGGGAAGCGGAGAGGCTCCTCCGGGGCCAGCAGAAGGGCGTTTGCCGCCGGGCAGGAGGCGGAGAGGGTGATCTCCCGCACCGGGCCGTATTCCTCCGTGAACCGGGGATGGCTGCGGCAGGTCCGGCTGGTGGCCTCCTCCCCCAGAAGGCGGTGGATCTGGCAGAGGTTTTCCCCGTCCAGAAAGGGGCACCGGCCCCCGTCCAGGGCAAAGCAAACCTCTCCCTCCCGCTCCGTCATGGCCCGGCGGAGCTTCTCCCCCAGGGGGCCCGGCACCGTGCGGTAGCGGGCCGCTGTCTCCGGGTCCAGCACCACCTCCCAGGCCTCACAGCAGCTATGGGGGCAGTCCCCCGCAAGACAGCGGAAGGCCCCGTAATAATCCGGTACGCGCACCATGCCCCGCGCCCCCTTTCTATGGATATATTTTGATATATTTATATGTGTGGAATCCTTTTTCTGTATTGTAAGCCCCTTTCTCCGGATGCGCAAGGGTGAAGGGGCCCAAAACGGGGCATACTGGCTGTATCCTGACAGAAAGGAGCGCGGAAATGAGAGCGACGGTGAATGAAAACTGCATTGGCTGCGGCCTTTGCGCCGGCACCTGCCCCGTGGTGTTCGTCATGGGGGACGACGGCTTCGCCAAGGGCGGCGAGGTGCCCGACAGCGACCTGTTCAACGCTCAGCAGGCCCGGGACGGCTGCCCGGTGGATGCCATTGACATCGAATGAGAAGAAAGGGCGCCGCGAAAGCGGCGCCCTTACCATATGCTGTTTCTTCCGGTCCTCAGCGGATGCCAAGCCCCGCAATCTGGGCGGGGGCGGCGCCGGAGACGTCGGTCAGGCAGAGCTGGTCCACGGCGAAAAAGCCCAGAAGCTGCACCCGCTCCCGGCAGGCCCTGCCGTCCAGGTACCAGACGGTGTCCCTGCCCCTTTGCAGGTAGGCGCAGCCGTAGCGCTCCGAGTAATAGGACCCCTCCTCCGCCAGGGCCTCCGCCTCCAGGCCGGTATAGCTGCCGGAGGAATCGCCGGAGGTGACCAGGAAGGTGAGGTTGGGGATGTCCCGGAGGGAATCCAGGGCGTAGTAGGCCTCCTCCAAAGGTTCCACGGGAGTGACGGGGAAGTCCCCTGTCTTCTCTTGGGGAGAGGCGGGGCGCACCACCAGCCGGTCCGCCAGGGCGGCCAGGGCGGTGTGGTCATAGCCGGCGCCGCCGGTGGTGGAGAGGGAGGGGGCGTCGGCAGCCAGATAGAAGTCCTTGTTCCCCAGGGCGGCGTCCACGGCGGCGGCCAGGGCGGTGAAGCGGGAGCGGTTCTGGGGAGAGATGCCGGGGATGTCCAGGAAGAGGCCCTCATAGTCCCCCTTCTCCACCGCCTGGGATATGACCCCGGCCACCTGGGCGGGGTCGGCCTTTTGCACAAGGTTCTCCCTGCCGGAGACGTAAAGCAGGGTCTTGGCCCCGGCGGCGCGGGCACCTTCCCGGATGGCGGAGGTCTCCTTGTTCCCCAGGGCGGTGCTGTAGACCGCCTTTTTGCCCGCCAGGGCCAGGCGGCCCGTATCCACGGCGATGGCGTCAAAGCCGGTGAGATCCCCACCGGCGCTGCCCGCGATGCCGATGGCGGCGGGCGGGGCGGCGTGGAGCTTGTCATAAAGGCGGATGAGGAGGACGGCGGCCTGCTCCCGGGTGGCGGTGGCGCCGGGGGAGAAGGTGGAGGCGGTGGTGCCCGTCACCAGCCCCAGGTCGTGGGCCATGGTGATGTAGCCGTCGTTGGTGGTGACGTCGGTAAAGGGGCTCTGGAGGTCCTGGGCCAGGCCGGCGATGGTGCCGTAGCCAAGGGCCCGGATGAGCATGGCCGCCATCTCCTCCCGGGTGATGGGGTCGTTGGGCCGGAAGGTGGGCCGCTGGGTGGTGAGCGCCCCCTTGGCGTAGGCGGCGGCCACCGCCCCGGTGTACCATTTACCGGCGGGGACGTCCGTGTAGGGCGTGGCGGCAGAGGCGTCCGCCTCCCAGCCGAAGAAGCGGCACAGCGCCACGGCAAAGGCCGCCCGGGTCATGGGCTTTTTCAGCCCGAAGGCGGTGTCCGTCTCCCCGCGGAGGATGCCCAGGGCCCCGCAGCGGTCGATCTGGGGGGCGGCCCAGTGGTTGGCGGGGACGTCCGTGTAGGAGGCGGCAAGGGCCGGCGGGCAGAGGGCGGCCGTCAGCGCCGCCGTCAGGGCCAGAAGGGCCAGGGTGCGGAAAAGTCCTTTTTTCGTCATGGTTTTCGCTCCTTTTCAGGGGGAAATACAATACAAATTATGGCCAGTATACCAGATTTGTCCGGAGGAGTCAAATTGAAGGGGGAAATATGAAAATGAAACTCATTTTCATATTGACATCTGCCAAAACCATGGTAGAATATGAAAACGAGTTTCAATTTAAGGAGGAGAACCTCTTTGAACGATAAATACAACACGAAGCGCCGCTCGGAGCTTTTGGAGTACCTGCGCTCCATGGGGGGCCGCCATGTCACCGTCAACGACATCCGGGCCTATTTCCTCAGCCAGGGGAAGAGCATCGGCACCGCCACCATCTACCGCCAACTGGACAACATGGTCAGCGAGGGGCTCATCAACAAGTACACCCTGGACGAGACCAGCGCTGCCTGCTTTGAATATGTGGGGGGCGGGGAGCAGTGCCATCCCGTGTGCTTCCACTGCAAGTGCGTGAACTGCGGGCGGCTGATCCACCTCCACTGTGAGGAGCTGGAGAAGGTGCAGGCCCATTTGGCGGCGGAGCACGGCTTCCGGGTCAGCCTGCCCCGGACGGTGCTCTACGGCCTTTGCCAGCGCTGCGGCGGGGAGGCTACATGAGAAAAACGGTAAAACTGCTGCCTTTGATGCTGGCCCTGGCCCTGCTGTGCGGCTGCGCCGCCCCCACCGGGGTGCGGGAGGACGGGCAGGTGAAGATCGTGGCCACCATCTGGCCGGAATATGAGTGGGTGCGGGCCATCCTGGGGGACAATCCCGCCGGGGCCCGGGTGGAGCTGCTGGTGGACAGCGGCGTGGACCCCCACAGCTTCCAGCCCGCCGTCAGCGACATTATGGAGCTTTACACCTGCGACCTGCTGCTCTATGTGGGAGGCGCTTCGGACGCCTGGGTGAAGGATGCCCTCCGGGGGGAGGTGGACCCCGGATTGGTGTCACTGAGCCTGCTGGAGACCCTGGGGGACAGCCTTTGCACCGAGGAGACGGTGGAGGGCATGGAGCATGACCACGACGCCCATGAGGGCCACCACCACGACGGGGAGGAATATGACGAGCACGTGTGGCTGTCCTTGAAAAAGGCCCGCGTCCTTGTGGAGGCCATCGCCGAGGCCCTGGCGGAGGTGGACGGCGCCAACGCGGAAGTTTACCGGGCCAACGCAGCCGCCTACGGCGAAGAGCTGGCGGAGCTGGATGAGGCCTACCGCCGGGCGGTGGAGGCCTCGGCGGGCAGGACGCTGCTCTTTGCGGACCGCTTCCCCTTCCGCTACCTGACGGAGGACTACGGCCTGGGCTACTACGCCGCCTTCCCCGGCTGCTCCGCCGAGACGGAGGCCAGCTTTTCCACCGTTACCTTCCTTGCGGAGAAGGCGGAGGGGCTGCCCGCCGTCCTCACCATCGACGGCGGCGACGGGGCCATCGCCCGCACCGTGGTGGAAAACACCGTCAGCCGCCCGGAGATCCTGGAGATGGATTCCATGCAGTCCAGGCGGGAGACGGGGGAGACCTACCTCTCCGTGATGGAGAAGAATCTTACGGTGCTGAAACAGGCCCTGGGATGAGACAGAAAGAGGAGACGCTATGGCACAACTGATTTGTGATGACCTGACCCTGGGCTATGACGGCACCCCGGTGGTGCAGGGGCTGAGCTTTGCCGTGAACGCCGGGGACTACCTTTATATCCTGGGGGAGAACGGCTCCGGCAAGACAACGCTGATGAAGGCCATTCTGGGCCTCCACGCCCCCTTGAAGGGAAGCATTTCCATGGGGGAGGGCCTGACCCACAGCCAGATCGGCTATCTGCCCCAGCAGACCCTGGTGCAAAGGGACTTCCCCGCCTCCGTGTGGGAGATCGTCCTGTCCGGCTTCCAGGGCCGCAGGGCCTTTTCCCCCTTCTACACCAGGGAGGAGAAGGCCCGGGCAAGGGCCGCCATGGAGCGCCTGGGCCTGGGGGGCTTTGAAAAGCGGTGCTACCGGGAGCTTTCCGGCGGCCAGCAGCAGCGGGTGCTTCTCAGCCGGGCCCTGTGCGCCACGGGGAAGCTGCTGCTTTTGGATGAGCCGGTCTCCGGCCTGGACCCGGCGGTGACGGCGGAGATGTACCAGCTCATCCGGGAGCTGAATAAACGGGACGGCATCACCGTCATCATGATCTCCCACGACCTGGAGGCGGCGCAGCGCTACGCCAGCCATGTCCTCCACATCGGCCATGAGGTGTTTTTCGGCACCCGGGAGGACTATTTTGCGGGCCATAAGGGCTTTGAAGGAGGTGGGGAGAAATGAGCCACGCGTTCCATACCCTGGCGGAATACCTGCGCTATCCCTTCGTGGCCTACGCCCTGGTGGTGGGGGTGCTCATCGCCCTGTGCTCCTCCCTCATGGGGGTGACCCTGGTTTTGAAGCGCTTTTCCTTCATCGGCGACGGCCTATCCCACGTGGCCTTCGGCGCCATCGCCGTGGCGTCGGTGCTGAATCTGGAAAACGATATGCTCTTCGTGCTACCTGCCACCGTCGTGTGCGCCGTTTTGCTGCTGCGGGCGGGGGGAAAGGCCAGGATCAAGGGGGACGCCGCCATCGCCATGCTCTCCGTGGGCGCCCTGGCCATGGGATATCTTCTGATGAACCTGTTTTCCACCTCCGCCAACCTCTCCGGCGATGTGTGCTCCACCCTCTTTGGCTCCACCTCCATCCTGACGCTGACCCGGCAGGAGGTGTGGCTGTGCGTGGGGCTTTCCGTGGTGGTGGTGGCGGTGTTCACGCTGTTTTACCACAAGATCTTCGCCGTCACCTTTGACGAGACCTTCGCCCAGGCCTCCGGAACCCGGGTGGGGGCCTATAACCTGATGATCGCCGTCATCATCGCCGTCATCATTGTCCTTGCCATGAACCTGGTGGGCTCCCTCCTGATCTCCGCCCTGGTGATCTTCCCGGCCCTTTCCGCCATGCGGGTGTTTCGCAGCTTCCTCTCCGTCACGGTCTGCTCCGCGGTGCTGTCCGTGTTCTGCGCGGCGGGGGGCATCCTGCTGTCCATTCTGGCGGGGACGCCGGTGGGCAGCACCATCGTGGCGGTGGATATCCTGGCTTTTGCGCTTTTTTCTCTTGCAGGACGGACGCTGAAGCGGTAAAATAGCGTTTGCCGCGCTATGGGAGCCCCGCTTCCACCGCCGGCGGGAACACGAGAAAGAGAAAAGGAAGCAACCTTATGAAATGGATCGAATTCCGCTCCGGGGTGCGGGACGGCCTCCCGGTGGGCATTGGATATTTCTCCGTCAGCTTCGGCTTCGGCGCGCTGGCGGTGACCTATGGGCTGGAGGTGCTCCAGGCCACGCTGATCTCCCTGACCAACCTCACCAGCGCCGGACAGTTCGCGGGCCTCACCGTCATGGCCGCCAGCGCCGCCCTTGGGGACATGGTCCTCACCCAGCTTGTCATCAACAGCCGCTATGCCCTGATGAGCCTGGCCCTGAGCCAGAAGCTGGGGAAGGAGATCGGCACGCTGCCCCGGCTGGTGATCTCCTTCTTCGTCACCGACGAGATCTTCGCCCTGGCCATGGAGCGCACCAAGGCGCTGACCATCCCCTACCTGATGGGCCTTGGGTCCCTGCCCATTCTGGGCTGGGTCAGCGGCACCCTCTGCGGCGCGGCGGCCAGCACCGTGCTGCCCCTTTCGGTGCGGACGGCCCTGGGGGTGGCCCTTTACGGGATGTTCGTGGCCATTGTGGTGCCCCAGGCCCGGCGGGAGAAGCCCTTCCTGGTGGTGACGGCCCTGGCGGCGGGGCTGAGCTGCCTTGCCCAGTGGGTGCCGGCCTTTCAGAACATCTCCCCGGGCCTTTCCATCGTCCTTTGCACCGTCATCGCCGCCGCCGTGTGCGCAGTGGCGTTTCCCGTGGGGGAGAAGGAGGAAGCGGCATGAGCGAATATGTGTACATCGCGGTGATGGCCCTGACCACCTACCTCATCCGGATGCTGCCGCTGACGCTGTTCCAGAAGGAGATCAAGAGCCGCTTTCTGCGCTCCTTCCTGGCCTATGTGCCCTGCGCCTGCCTGACGGCCATGACCTTCCCCGCCATCCTCTACGCCACGGGGAACCTCCTCAGCGGCGCGGTGGGCCTGGGAGTGGCGGTGGTGCTTGCCTTCCGGGGCAAGGGCCTTGTGACCGTGGCGGCGGGAAGCTGCGCGGCGGTGTTCCTGGCCGAGCGGATCCTGTCCCTGCTGGCCCTTTGAGGAAAACAGGGGCCGCCCTTTTGCGCCCCGTCAAAAAAAGTGCCTGCCCGGTTGAGCCGGCACATAGCTGAGCCCCCATCTGCTTGTGCACAAGCAGATGGGGGCTTCCTTTGCGGAAGGGAGGTTTTCCGCAAGCTGAAAGGGGCAAATCCGAAGATTTGCCCCTTCATTTTCTCTTACAGGTATGGGGTTCACGGCGCTTCCTTTTCAGGCTGCCGGTTTTGTCAGTCCCCCACGATGACCAGGGCCAGGGAGGGAGGGGCCTCCCCTTCCGTCCCGACCTCCGGGTCCTCCGGGAGGGCCAGACGGGTGAGCAGGGCCTGGTAATCCGCCCAGTCCAGCTCATAGGCCCTCCGTCCATCCTCCAGGGTGATGGGAGAGCGGCCGGAGAGGGCCTCCTCCGCCTGGGCGGCGGTGATGGTGAGGGTGGCGTCATAGGAGCGGTTCTGGGAGGTGGTTTTGGCGCTGGGAGCGTCCTTCGCTGCCTGGGCTTCCCCTCCCTGGCCGGCGCAGGAAGGGGCGGGGGCCAGGTCTTCCACGGCGGCGCCGTAGAACTGGGGGGCGGCGGGTTCCTCCGCCGCGGCGGCGGACTCCATCACGGAGGAGGCAGGAGCGGAAGCGGCGGCGGAAGCGGGATAGGCTTTCTCCTTCATCCCGCCCAGGGGTATGCCCCGGGCCAGCACCACCAGGGCAAAGCAGGCGGCGGCCAGGGGGAGCAGGGTTCTGAGGGGACGGCTCCGTTTCCTTCCGGCCTGAGCCGCCACGGCGGCCATAACGGAGCGGTGGAAGTCCTCCGGCAGCTCCGTCTCCTCCGCCTGGGGGAAGGCGGCCCGGATGGCAAGGGCGTCGTCCACATAGGCGCGGCAGGCGGGGCATTCAGCCAGATGGGCCTGGAGGCGGAGCATATCCTCCGTTTCCAGCTCGCCGTCCACATAGGGGTCCAGCAGGGCCGCCCAGGATGCACAGGTATTCATTTGCAGCCCTCCTTCCCTTTCTTTCCTTTTGACGGTTCCGGGGGAGAAAAGTTCCCCGACCGGAGCAAAAAGTTTCGAAGCTGCTTTCTCCCCCGGCTGATGCGGGATTTCACCGTGCCGGGGTCCAGGGACAGGACTCCGGCGATCTCCTCGTAGCTGAGCTGGTGGATCTCCCGCAGGACCAGCACCTCCCGGTGCTCCGGGGTAAGGGCCCGGAGGCCCGCTTCGATCTGCTCCTTCAGCTCGGAGCGCTCCGCCAAGGCCTGGGGGCCGGGTGCGTCGTCCGCCACGTCCAGGAAGGTCTCCTCATCATTGAGGGAGGGGCCGGCGGCGGAGCGGTGGCGGCCCTCCCTGCGCAGCAGGTCCACGCAGGCGTTGGAGGCCAGGCGGTACAGCCAGGTGGAGAAGCTGGATTCCCCCCGGAAGAACTTCAGACCCTGCCAGGCGGCCAGAAAGGCCTCCTGGGCCGCTTCGGCGGCGTCCTCCGGGTTCTTGCACATCCGGAGGGTCAGGGCAAAGACCTTCTTTTCGTAAAGGAGCACCAGCTCCCCGAAGGCCTCCTGGTCCCCTTGGCGGGCGCGTTCCAGTAAACGGTCTTCTGTCATGTCAAATCCCTCTTGATTCCCTTTGTCACCCGGTAGACGTCCTCCAGGGTGTTCATCTGCACGATCTGTTCCTTGTAGTAGCCGGAGTGGGGGACGCCCTTCAGGTACCAGCAGTAGTGCCGACGGGCCTCCAGCACCGCCACGCGCTCCCCCTTGGCGGCGGCGGCCAGCTCAAACTGGCGCACGGCGGTGTCGCACCGCTGCGAAAGGGGCGGCAGGGGCGGGATGTCCCTGCCCTCCAGGGCAGCCTGTGCCTGCTGGAAGAGCCAGGGGTTGCCGAAGCAGCCCCGGCCCACCATGGCCATGTCCGCCCCGGTGCGGCGCAGGATGCGCACCGCGTCCTCCGCCGTCCAGATGTCGCCGTTGGCGATCACCGGGACGCCCACGGCCTCCTTCACCTCCCGGATGCAGTTCCAGTCGGCGTTCCCGCCGTAGACCTGGGCCCGGGTGCGGCCGTGGACCGCCACGGCGCTGATGCCCGCGGACTCCAGCGTCCTTGCGAATTCCACGCAGTTGCAGCTCCCCATGTCCCAGCCCCGGCGGAACTTGGCGGTGACGGGGACGGAGACCGCCTTCACCACCGCCTCCACGATGCGGCCCGCCTTTTCCGGGTCCTTCATAAGGGCGGCGCCGTCGCCGTTGTTGACGATTTTGCCCATGGGGCAGCCCATGTTGATGTCCAGGAGGTCCGCACCGGTGGCCTCGATGGCCAGGGCGGCGGCCTCCGCCATGCAGGCGGGATCGCTGCCGAAGATCTGCACCGCCGCCGGGTGCTCCCCGGGGAACTGCTGCAGGAGGGACATGGTCTTTTTGTCGTGGTAGCACAGGGCCTTGGAGGAGACCAGCTCCGTGCAGGTGAGGCCCGCCCCCAGCTCGGCGCAGATCTGGCGGAAGGCCACGTCCGTGACCCCCGCCATGGGGGCCAGCGCCAGCCTGGAATGGATTTCAACAGTTCCGATTCGCATGGGTGAACCTCCCTAAAACAAACTCAATTTTTTTATTTTACCACGAAACCGGGGAAAAGTCAAAGAAGGGGGGCCGGCGTCCCTTTTACCCTAAGTGTTGACGGATTTCAGTTTCGTCCATTTTACCAATCGCGTCTGTTGTTGAAAAGACTTCGCCTTAAACCGGCGAAGTCTTTTCCGTCATTTCAACGAACGGTTTTCCAAAAGCCTGAAACCAACACAGTAGCTGAAAAGGGAAGGCTGGCCCTTTTCCAAAACCGCGCTTTAAGGGAAAAGGGATGGGGGAAATTTTCCCCTTGCATCCTGCCGCCCGCCGTGGTATACTCCCTTTCGACAGGTGCCATCTCCCTGTCCAAGCGCCCTTTGGGCGTTCGTTCGGCGGCTTGCCGCCGTTCTCTAAACAAAAAAATGGGGGTTGCGCATGGCCTTACCATGCGCGTTTTGCTGCGGCCTCCATTCCAAAACGAAGGAGGTCTTTTTTCATGCAAAAATTGTTGTTCAACCCCCGCCGGATGACGCTGGCGGCCATCATCGCAGCCATTTACACCGCTCTGACCCTTCTGCTCCCCATCCCCCAGTACGGCGGGGTGCAGCTTCGGGTGGCGGAGGCCATGACGCTGCTGCCCTTTTTGTTCCCGGAGGCGGTCCCCGGCCTTGCGGTGGGGTGCTTCCTGGCCAATCTCCTGGGCTCCCCCTATGTGCTGGACTGGGTGTTCGGCACCCTGGCCACCCTCCTTGCGGCCCTGTGGACCAGCCGGATGAAAAACAAGTGGCTGGCGGCGGTGCCGCCGGTGGTGTGCAACGCGGTGATCGTGGGAGCGGAGATCGCCTATTTCTCCACCCTGGACGGCGCGGCCTTCCTGCCGGCCTTCGCCCTGAACGCCGCCACTGTGGGCCTGGGAGAGCTGATCGCCTGCTTTGCCCTGGGAGTGCCCCTGGTGGGTTGGATGCAGTCCAACCCGGCGGTGCGGAACTATCTGGGGGAGCGGCGCTGAGATCCGGCTGCAAAACGCAGAATTCTGCAAAATAATACCCACCGCTGCCGAAATCCGGCAGCGGTGGGCTTTTTGTTGTGTCCCTTGGCGTCAGGGCTTGCACCGCCCGCAGGGCTCGTACCCGGCGGCGGTGACGGCCTCCCGGGTTCCGGTGAATTCGGAGCGGTTGGCCTCCTTGATGTCTCCCACGCCGCCGCAGGTGGGCAGGTGGAACTTCCTGGAGCTGGTATTGAGGATGTAGGTTCTCTCCTCCCCGTCTTCCGCCGTTCCGGCCTCCGCCGTGGGGGAAAGCCAACTGTCGCCGGTGGCGTAGTCGATCTGGATGCCGGGCTGGTTATTGTAGGCGTAGACGCAGAAGGTGACGCCCTCTCCCTCGTCCTCCATGGAAAGGCCCTCCATCAAAACGCCCCGGGCCACCAGCTCCTCCCCCACGAAAATGGGAGTCACCCGGTAGAGGACATGGTTGCCCGTTTCCTTGATGTAGTCCGCCACCAGGTTTTCAAAGGGCAGCATCCCCTCGGTGTTCATGCTACGGGTGCCGGTGATGAGGTTGCGCTCGTTGGCGTTTTCGCCGGTGAGCTGGAAGCCGATGAGGTGGCAGCGGTTGTAAAGGTATTTTCCGTCCACATGGTCGTACTTCACCGTCTGCCAGCCGGTGGGCTTCACCTGGCCGATGCTCTCCCGCTTTTCCGTGGGCATCAGGTCCGGGCCGATGCAGGCCATGGTGACGCCGCAGCGGTTGTAGGCGTCCAGGGGGGCGTAGAATTCGTAGCTGTCGGTGGTGAGGTCTTCGGATGTAAAGTAGGGCTCGTTGTCATGGACCGCCACATAAGGCACTCCGGCGTATTCCGGGACGCTGTCCAGGGTAAAGGGGCCCTCCTGGGAGGCGGAGGATACGGCGGAGGAGGACGGCGCCGGGGCGGCGGGCGCTTCCGGGGCGGCGCAGCCGCAAAGCAGCATCAGCGCCAGGAGCAGGGGGAGAAATCGGGTTTTCATCGTTGGTAGACCTCCAGAGTCAGGGTTTCGTGGGAGGAGCCGGAAAACTCCTCCGTGGATGTGAGGCGCCAGGCGGAGAGGTCGATGTCCAGGCGGGCGTCGGCGGGATACAGGCGGTTCCAGCGCAGGGCGATGATCCGCTCCGCCCGCTCCGCCCAGGGGGCCAGGGGCGGGAACTCGGCAAAGGCGAAGTCCCCGGGGCCGGCCCGGTCCAGAAAGTCCTCCGCCACGCGGATGGCGGCGCTTTCGCCGAACTGCCCCGCGGAGTAGGCGTTCATCCACAGGGGGGCCTCTCCCGCCAGCTCCAGGACGCGCCGGCGCAGGAGCCGGTCCTGGCTTTGGCGGCGGTGGTTGAAGGCCATGCCGTTTTTGTCGTCAAGGCATACGATAAGGGTCATGGGGTGCTCCTTTCCTGCATCATCAAAGCTTTTCTGCACGTTTTGAAGGGCGGAAAAACCTGCGGGGCTTTTGAAAAAGGCTTTTCAAAAAAACGGGGCGGCATACTTTACAGTATACCGCCCCGGAAGCCGTTTGGCAAACGGATTATTCCGCCTTGGCCCCCTTGTTGGCAAAGGCGATGATGGAGCCCAGCAGCAGGGCGAAGGCCGCCAGGCCGAAGAGGTTCCCCAGGCTGAAGGGCAGGGCCGGGTTCATGTTGAACACCGCCAGCACCGCCAGCAGGATGCCCACCACGCCCTCGCCGGCGATGAGGCCGGAGGCGTAGAGGATGCCGGACTGGACGGCGGCGTTTTTCGCCTTCTCGCTCTTGCGGCGGCGCTTTTCCACGAACCAGCGCACCAGGCCGCCGGCCATGATGCCGGCGTTGAGGTGGAAGGGCAGGTAGACGCCGATGGCCACGGGCAGCACCGGCAGGCCCAGGATCTCCAGGAACACTGCGATGAACACGCCGGTGAACACCAGGGCCCAGGGCAGGTTGCCGCCCATGACGCCCTCGATGACCATCTTCATCATCATGGCCTGGGGAGCGCCCAGCTCCTCAGAGCCGAAGCCCCAGGCGGCGTTCAGCAGGTACAGGATGGCGCCGATGGCCACGGCGGAGACCGCCACGCCGATGAGCTCGCCGTACTGCTGCTTGCGGGGGGTGGCGCCCAGGAGGAAGCCGGTCTTCAGGTCCTGGGAGGTGTCGCCGGAGATGGCGGCGATGATGCAGATGACGGAGCCGATGGCGATGGCGCCCACCATGCCCTCCGCCCCCGTGGAGCCGGAGGCCTTCAGGGAGATGGTGGCGATGAGCAGGGTGGCGATGGCCATGCCGGAGACGGGGTTGTTGGAAGAGCCGATCATGCCCACCATGCGGGAGGAGACGGTGGCAAAGAAGAAGCCGAACACCAGGATGATGAGGGCGCCCAGCAGGTTGACGGGGATGCCGGGGAAGAGCCACATGAACACCGCCACGGCCAGGCAGGCGGCCAGCACCAGCCGCAGGGAGATATCCTGCTGGGTGCGCAGGACCCCGGAGGGGCCCTTGCCGTAGTCCTTGAAGGCGGCGCCGAAGGTCTTGACGATCATGGGAAGGGACTTCACCAGGCTGATGATGCCGCCCGCCGCCAGGGCGCCGGCGCCGATGTAGCGGATGAAGGAGTCCCACAGGCCCCAGGTGCCCTCGGCGGCCCACAGCTCGCCCACGGACACGGTGGCGGGATAGATGACAAGGTCGTTGCCGAAGAGGGCGATCATGGGCATCAGCACGAACCAGGCCAGGGTACTGCCCGCGAACATATAGGCGGACACCCGGGGGCCGCAGATGTAGCCCACGCCGGCCAGGGCGGGCAGCACGTCCACACCGGCGCCGGAGCCCTTGTAGGCGGGGATGGTGTAGTCCACCTCGCTGGGGAAGAGCTTCAGTCCGTCGGCCACGAACTTATAGAGGGCGGCGATGCCCAGGCCCGCGAACACGGTGGAGGACTTTGCGCCCCCCTCCTCGCCGGCCATGAGGACCTCGGCGCAGGCCTTGCCCTCGGGATAGCCCAGGGTGCCGTGCTCCTTGACGATGAGGGCGCTGCGCAGGGGGATCATCATCAGCACGCCCAGCACGCCGCCGCACAGGGCGATGAGGCCGATGTCCACCAGGGAGGGCATGTCGCACAGGCCGTCCGCCGCCCACATGAACAGGGCGGGCATGGTGAAGATGGCGCCGGCGGCCA
>JAEDEN010000120.1 GCA_016293265.1 Oscillospiraceae bacterium
AGCTGCATCTGGGAGACGCTGAGGGTGCCCAGCTTAGCCTTCGGGTCGTAGTTCAGGTGGACCTCCTTCAGCACCTTGGCAGCATCCTCGTACATTTTTTCATGGTCGATGACTGTGATGGGCCCCACCTTTTTGGTAGGATAGCGGCCTACATAGATGTTCTCGCCGATGCTGCGCTCCGGGATAGGCTGCAGCTCCTGGTGGACCATGGCGATGCCCCGGTTCAGGGCATCCAGGGGGCCTTTGATCTCAACAGGCTCCCCCTCATAGATGACCTCGCCTTCGTCCATATGATAAATGCCGAACATACATTTCATCAGAGTGGACTTGCCGGCGCCATTTTCGCCCATCAGGGCATGGACGGTGCCGGGGCGAAGCTGAAGCTGTGCGTGGTCCAGCGCCTTAACGCCGGGGAAGGTCTTGACGACGCCACGCATTTCCAAACGATATTCTGACAATTCACTGGCCCCCTTTGGTGTTTTAGGCTTGCCCTGTTTCCGAGATCGCGACGGCGGAAACGGTTGCGATGATCCGACGTGCGGAGCACGGGGGAACAGTCGAAGCCTCTCCTCTCTCTTCTGTCAAACGAAGGCTGCGCGCAATGTGGATGGAATGGGCATCTGATATAAGCAAGGGGTGCGTGCGCCTATGCACACGCACCCCTCTCAGTATCCGGTTGTGGGACGGATTACTTCATGAAGTCGCCCACGTTGTCGGGAGTGACCTTGACGTAGTCAACGTACACGCTCTGCTCGCCGGCGGCGTAGGTGTCGCCGTTCAGCAGGCCTTCCATGCACTCCACGGCGGCGGAGGCCTGAGCGGTGGCGTCGTTCAGAACGGTACCGGTCATGTTGCCGGCCTTGACTTCGTTCAGAGCGGCATCCAGGGCGTCAACGCCCACCAGGTAGATGTCCTCGTTGACCTTGCGGCCGGCAGACTGGATGGCCTGCAGGGCGCCGATAGCCATATCGTCGTTGTTGCAGAACACGACCTCGATCTTGTCGCCGAACTGAGCCAGGTCGTTGGCGCAGATGGTCTGGCCCTTCTCACGGTCCCAATCGCCGCGGGTCAGGTTCAGCTGCTCGACCTCAACGCCGGCGTCGGTCAGAGCCTTGACGGAGTACTCGGTACGCAGCTGGGCGTCGATGTTCTCGGGGTCGCCCTGGATCATGATGTAGGAGACCTTGCCGTCGCCGTTGATGTCGCCCTTGTTGGGGGTGTCCAGGATCAGCTCGCCCTGGAAGGTGCCGGACTGAGCGGCGTCGCAGCCAACGTAGACCAGCTTGTCATAAGCGGCCATCTCGTCGGCGGTGGGCTCACGGTTGATGAGGACGGTGGGGATGCCGGCGGACTTCACGGTGCTGATGATGGTGGCGGCAGCGGAAGTCATGACGGGGTTGATGATCAGCGCGTCAACGCCCTGGGTGATGAAGGTGTTGATCTGCTCGTTCTGCTTGGCCTGGTCGTTGTTGCCGTCCACGACGGTAACGGTGTAGCCCTTGTCCTCCAGGATGGCCTGCAGGGCGTTACGGTAAGTAGTCATGAAAGCATCATCGAACTTGTAGATGCAAACGCCGATGGTGCCGCCTTCCTTGACTTCGGGGGTCTGGGTCTGCTCCTGGCTGGGCGTGGACTCCTTGGCGGGCTCTTCAGCCTTCTTGCCGCCGCAGGCGGCCAGGCTCAGAACCATGATCATGGCCAGCAGGAGCGCAACAAACTTCTTCATTTTCATCTTCTCCTTACTTTTTTGAGTTTTCGTGGAGGGGGAAAGATACCCTGCACAATAAAAACTCTACCATTTATTTTGTAAAATGTCAATAAAAAGCGGCTGTTTGAAAACCGGGGCTTATTGCGCTTTGCTGTATAAAACGGAAAACGGAAAGGATTATGCGGGGAAAGCGGGCTGTAATTCGACTTTTTCTAAACGTAATTGATTACGTTCTCACACAGTAAAAATCTGCCACTTAAGGCGCCTTTACCCGGTATTCCGTGGGGCTGACACCGGTTTCCCGCCGGAAGGTCCGGGAAAAATAGAAGGGGTCTTCAAACCCCACGGAGGCTGCCACCGCTCCCACGGGGAGCTGGCTGTGGCGCAGCAGCTGACAGGCCCTCTGAATGCGGTAACGGGTCAGATAAACGCTGGGAGAGCAGCCGAACTCTGCTTGAAAGGCCCGGTAGAGGTAGCTGCGGCTGACGCCCGCCTGACGGGCGGCGTCTTCCACACTGATGGCTCGGGAGTAATTCTGCTGTATAAAGGCGGCGCCTTGCCGGGCGTAATCCGCAAGGGCTTCCTCACCCCGTTTGGCACCGCTCTCCATCAGCAGGCCCAGCGCTGCCTGCAGATAGCCCGCCATCCGCACGGCGCTGGGATAGTCGGTGCCCCGGGCCTTATAGATGTCCAGCAGGGATTGCCGCAGGTGCTCCCCGGCGGCGGGGTGGAGCACCGGTGTCCGGCGTGAGAAGGGCGTCTGGGCCAACAGCAGCGCCGCCGCGGGGCCGGAAAAGCCCACCCAGTAATACTCCCAGGGCTGTTCGTGGTCCGCCCGGTAATAGATGGGGGTATCCGGCAGAGCCAGGAAAGCGTCTCCCGCCTGGAGGACGAAAGTCCTGCCGTCTGTCTCGTAGTATCCTTTGCCGGAAACCACATAATGCAGCAGGTAGTGGTCCCGGACGCCGGGGCCCCAGCCGTAGTCCGGCGGACATTTCTGAAAGCCGGTGTTATAGACTAATAGGGACAGTTCCGCCCGTTCGGCGGCTTTAAAGGAGCACTTGAAGTCCTGAGACATTGGGTGGGGCCTCCTCACTGCTTTCACTTTTCCTTATCATACCTCCGCGTAATCGGTTTTGCAACAAAAATCCATGTATCGGGAGACGGGAGGACATGGAAAGAAAGACCGGGAACTGATACGTTAAGAATAAGAACAACAAGGAGGGACAGACTGTGGAATTCATTGATCTGGAAAAACGCATCCATGAGCCCGCGTTTGAGGAGACGCTGGTCCGCCTTTACGGCGCGGAGCACGGGGAGGATGCCCGCGCCCGCTGTGCCGAGGTCCTGGCCGGCTTTGCCAAGACCTTTGAGAGCCAGCCGGAGGCATTGTTCAGCGCCCCCGGACGCACGGAAGTTGGCGGCAACCACACGGACCATCAGCACGGCAGGGTCCTGGCCGCCGCCGTTGACCTGGATATCCTGGCCGCCGCCGCCCCCAACCAGAGCGGAATGATCCGGGTCCAGTCCCAGGGGTATCCCCTCATCGTGGTGGACCTGGGAGAGCTGACGCCTAAGACGGAGGAGCAGAACACCTCCGCCGCCCTGATCCGGGGTGTGGCTGCCCGAATGGCCGCCATGGGCTGCCCCCTTCAGAACGCGGGGCTGGACGTGTACATGACCTCTACCGTACCCGGCGGCAGCGGTCTCAGCTCCTCCGCCGCCTTTGAGGTGCTGATCGGCACCATGCT
>JAEDEN010000121.1 GCA_016293265.1 Oscillospiraceae bacterium
ACGGGAGAAGTAACGGACCCCGGCGCCGGTGAGGCGGTCGATCCCGGCACCGGAGAGGCTGCAGAACCCGGCGGAACCACGGACCCTGCTCCGGGGGAGACCACAGACCCGGAAAGCGGCCGGAGACCGGCTTCCGGCAGTGAACCCGGCGCGGAGCCGCCTGTGCCGGATATCCCCGATGAACCCGATGTTGATGCAATACAGCCGCCGGAGGCGGAATGAAATAAGAAAGGAAGAATCACATGACACCGAAGGAACTGGCTATCATCGCCGTCAAAGCCCTGGACGAAAAGAAGGGCAAGGAAATCTCCGCCATTGAGATTACGGACCTGACTACCATTGCCGACTACTTTGTCATCGCCAGCGGTACCTCCAACACCCAGATCAACGCCCTGAGCGGCGCCGTGGAAAAGGCCATGAAGGAACAGGCGGGGGAGGACCCCCTGCGCCGCGAGGGCTACCGTGACGGCACCTGGGTGCTGCTGGACTATGGCGCTATCATCGTCCACATCTTCTCTCAGGAGGCCCGGGAATTCTATTCCCTGGAGCGCCTTTGGGGAGACGGAAAGCCCATGGATCTCAGCGGTGTGCTGAAGGCGGACTGAACTGACGATCAAGCTGCCGGAGCGCCATGACTGGTGCTCCGGCAGTCCGCTGCGGAGGAATGCGACATGAAGATCGACAAAGAGACCTGGCCCCGGCGTGAGATTTTCGAATTCTTTTCGGCGATTTCCCACCCCTTTTACATGGTCACCTTCACCGTTGATGTAACGAGCTGTACCGCTACGCGAAAGAGAAGGGGATCTCCTTCTATTACGCTCTGGTGTACCTTTGCACCAAGGCCCTGAACCGGGTGGAGAACTTCCGTTATGCCATCCGGGAGGGGGAGGTGCATCTTCTGGACGGCCGCATCCCCAGCTTCACGGATATGAAAAAGGGAAGTGAGCTGTTCCACATCGTCACCATGCCCTGTGAAGGAGGGATCGACGAATTCTGCCGCGCTGCGGCGGAGCGGAGCCGGAACCAGGAGGCGTTCATCAACTCCTCCTGTGAGACGGATGAGCTGATCTATTATTCCTGCCTTCCCTGGCTGGAGATGACGGCCCTGACCAATGAGGGGCTCAGCGACCCCGACGACGCCGTCCCTCGGATCTCCTGGGGAAAATATGTGGAGGAAAACGGCTGTAAGCGTTTGAACATCTCCCTGGAGGTGAACCACCGTTTCATCGACGGGCTCCATATCGGCCGCTTCTGCGAAGAGCTGACTGCCCTGATGAAGCAGCTTGGACAAAAGTGACGCAACCCCTTGACAAAAACCGAAAAGGCTCATAGAATAAGCCTGTTAAAGACGATGATGGGAAGAAAGACGGGCATTCCCGCCCTCAGAGAGCCGGCGCTTGCTGCGAGCCGGTGGGGGAACCCGTGTATCACTGCTCCCGGAGTTTTTTGCCCGAACGGTATCCAGTAGGGCAAAACGGCGGCCCCGTTACCGGCCGGATCGAGCAGATCACTGAGGGCCGTCCGGGCGACCGGCGGTTGAATCAGGGTGGTATCGCGTAATTGACCTACGCCCCTGACCGCGAAGGCGGTCAGGGGCGTTTCTTTCGCAGGAGGAGTGGTATGGAATATGGCGTCCTGAGCCGCTATCGCCCGGAACTGATGGGCATCGCCATGCTTTGGGTCATGCTGTTTCATGCCTCCGACCTGGATTTTGGCGTGGAGGCCCTGAACTTCATCCGTTCCGCCGGATTTGGCGGGGTGGATATCTTCCTGTTCCTCTCCGCCATGGGGCTTGCCATGTCCCTGGAGCGGAGGCCCACCGAATATGCTTCCTTTATGGGCCGCCGTGCAAGGCGCATCCTGCCCGCTTATTTTCTGGTGATGGTGCCCTATACCGCCCTTTTGTGCATGACGGAGGGCGGCCCGCCCTGGTCGGCCATCCTCTGGAACAGCCTGCTATTGAACTACTGGGTCCGCTGCGCCGGCAGCTTCAACTGGTACGTTTCCGGCGCGATGCTCTTTTACGCCGTGACGCCTTTTTTCCACAGCCGTCTGAAAGCGGCGCGGAACAGGGAAGGCACCACTGCCTTGTGGATCGCATCGAGCCTGCTGGCCTGCCAGCTTTTGATGCATGACGGCTACTGGCAGTATATGGATGTGTTCTACCGCTTCGGCGTGTTCTTCCTGGGGCTGCTGGTGGGCTTTTACGTCATCCGGGAGCGCCGGCTGGGGAAGAGGGACCTGCTGTTCTGGACGGTGTGGCTGGCGGTGGGCATGGGATATCTTGCTGCCTCCTTGCGGTGGAGAGAATGTGAGGATTGCTTCCTCCAGCTGCCTTTGTGCCACCTGTTTTTGTTCACCACCGTTCCCATGTGCCTGATGCTTTGCGCCGTTCTGGAACACCTTGGGTGGCTGCGCAAGCCGCTGCGGAAGGTGGGGGAGTGCAGCCTGGAGATCTACCTCCTCAATGTCAGTGTGTTTTCCCGGACGGAGCTTTGGCCCATTCCCCGCGGAGATGGCAGCCGCCTTTTTTACCTTGTCATGTTCCCGGCGAATATTCCCCTCGGCATGGGGCTTCACCATGTTATGAAACGGTTCCAAGTGAAAAGAGAAGAACCGGTTTCCAATATCAAATAAAGAATTTATGCCGGATTTCCGGCTAAGAGAACAAAGGAGAGAGTCATGAAGTACGATTTTACCGCCATTGAGAAAAAATGGCAGCAGAAGTGGCTGGAGGAAAAGCCTTTTGCTGCCGTCACCGGCGACAAGACCCGGGAGAAGTTCTACGGCCTGATTGAGTTCCCCTATCCCTCCGGCCAGGGCCTCCACGTGGGCCATGCCCGCCCCTTCACCGCCATGGACATCATCTGCCGCAAGAAGCGGATGCAGGGCTACAATGTCCTCTTCCCCATGGGCTATGACGCCTTCGGCCTGCCCACGGAGAACTATGCCATCAAAAACCATATCCATCCCGCCAAGGTGACCCACGACAACGTGGCCAACTTCCGCTCCCAGCTCCAGATGCTGGGCTATTCCTTCGACTGGGACCGGGAAGTGAACACCACGGACCCCTCCTACTATAAGTGGACCCAGTGGATCTTCCTGCAGCTTTACAAAAACGGCCTTGCCTACAAGGCATCCATGCCCGTGAACTGGTGCACCAGCTGTAAGTGCGTCCTGGCCAACGAAGAGGTGGTGGAAGGCGTTTGCGAGCGCTGCGGCAGCGCCGTCATCCGTAAGGAAAAGAGCCAGTGGATGCTGGCCATCACCAAGTACGCCGACCGCCTCATCGACGATCTGGACGATGTGGACTATATCAACCGCGTTAAGATCCAGCAGCGCAACTGGATCGGCCGCAGCGA
>JAEDEN010000037.1 GCA_016293265.1 Oscillospiraceae bacterium
TACGCGCTTTCCACCTTCCTCATTCTTTTGAACGTGCCGCTGTTCCTTTTTGGCATGAAAAAACAGGGCATCCTTTTTACGCTCTACTCTGTCTGGGCGGTTTTTATCTACTCCGCCGCCTCTTATGTCATCACCTATGTGCTGCCGGTGGATGTATCCGCCTCTTCACCCTTTGCGGGGACGGACCTTTTGCTCTGCGCGGTTTTTGGCGGCCTGATTTCAGGCGTTGGCAGCGGCCTTACCATCCGCTTCGGCGGCGCCATCGATGGTGTTGAGGTTCTGGCGGTCATCTTTGCAAAACGGATCGGCATCACCGTGGGCACCTTCGTCATGATCTATAACGTGATCTTGTATCTCATCATTGGCTGTGTCTTTTCCAGTTGGATGCTGCCCCTGTATTCCATCATCACCTACAGTATCGCCATCAAGGCGGTGGACTTCATCGTAGAAGGCCTGGACAAGGCCAAGTCCCTGATGATCATTACCACCAGGGAAGAGGAGATCTGCCGTGCCATCTCCGATGAATTTGGCCGGGGCATCACCCAGATCGAGGTGAAGGGCTACTATTCCGGGGAAAAGAAATGCGCCATCTACTTCGTGGTAAACCGTTTCCAGCTTGCAAAGCTGAAAACCATCATCCATGAGATTGATCCCCGGGCCTTCATCACGGTCAGTGAGATTTCCGACGTTCTGGGCACCAGCTCCAAATCCGCATAGGGGATTCACCGGCTTTGCTGGATAAATTGCTTTGGCGTCATGCCGTATTTTTTCCGAAAGGCCCGGTAAAAGTAGGAAAGGTTGTGGAAGCCGACGGAAAGCGCCACGTCCAAAATGGCTTGTTCCCCGGCGGCAAAGTGCTCCGCGGCTTTTTCCAGGCGCAGGCTTTTGATGTAATCTCCGCAGGAGATGCCGGTGCAGCGCTTGAAAAAGCGCATGAAGTGGTATTCGCTGAAGTAGCAGGCGGTGGCCACGTCTGCGATGGAGAGGTCCTCGGCATAGTGGGCGGCGATGTATTCCAGCGCTGCCTTGATTTTCTGGCTGTGCTCTGTCCGCAGTTCCGAAAGCTGGGTGCTTTCCCGGCAGTGGGGAAGAAGCACCGCCAGAAGTGACAATAGTCTTGCGCGGATCACCAGCTCAAAGCCGGGGGACTGCTCACGCCACGCCCCGTCGATCTCGTGAAACAGATTCAGGGCTTCTTCGTAAGCCGGATGGCCCTTGCTGATGAGAAAAGGTGGGATCAGCTCCTGCTTCATGAGGGGGATAAGATAGCGGATGGAACAGATATCGCGGCTGTCGGCGCCAAGGAAATGCATATGGAATACATAGGTGTCCGAGCGCATCCGCTCCTTTGGGACGGTGATGGCATGGAGTATGGCCGGGGGCAGGAACACCAGGTCTCCCGCCCGGACGGTGTAGTCCTCCAACTGGATCTGATAGAGACAGCTCCCCTCCCGGACCAGGGTGAACTCCGCCTCCTCGTGCCAGTGGGCAAAGACGGCATTTTCCCCAGGAGTGAGGGTCGTGGTATATTTTTGGAGGGGGAAGGCGGCCTCGCCGTGGCGGATCGTCTCCTTTTGCTCGGGCAGCGGAATGGGATGCATGGCGTTACCTCACAATTAGAGCAGTTTTGTACAATTTGATGACGTAATAATGGAAGATTTTCGTCCTCCCTTTCCTCTATAATAACAGCATCATACAAAAATGCAAGAAAAACCAAGGAGATGCTGCTATGAAAAAAAGATGGTGGAACGATAAGATCGCCTACCAGATCTACCCCAAGAGCTTTTGCGATTCCAATGGTGACGGGATCGGTGACCTTGCAGGCATCCTCTCCAAACTGGATTACCTGAAGGAGCTGGGGGTGGATATCATCTGGCTCTCGCCCATCTACCGCTCCCCCTTTGTGGACCAGGGCTACGATATTGCCGACTACTATGCCATCGCCGAGGAATTCGGTACCATGGAGGAGTTCGACACCCTTCTGGCGGAGACGAAAAAGCGGGGTATGTACCTTATCATGGACCTGGTGGTGAACCACTGCTCCGACCAGCACCAGTGGTTCCAAAAAGCGCTGGCCGATCCCGATGGGGAATATGCCCAGCGGTTCTGGTTCGTCAAGGGCAAGGACGGCAATCCCCCCAGCAATTACCGCTCCTACTTTGGCGGCAGCGCCTGGGAACAGGTCCCAGGCACGGAGGACAGGTACTACCTCCATATGTTCGCCAAAGAGCAGCCTGACCTGAACTGGGAAAACCCGGTGGTGCGGGAGAAAATTTTTAGCATGGTGAACTGGTGGCTGGATAAGGGCCTTGCAGGCTTCCGCATCGACGCCATCATTAATATCAAGAAAATCCCCACCTTCCCCTCTTATGCTCCGGATGGCCCTGACGGCCTTGCAAGCTGTGTGCATATGGTGCATGAGGCCCAGGGGGTGGGAGCCCTTTTGAAAGAGCTTAAGGAAAAGACCTTTGACCGCTGCGGTGCCTTTACCGTGGGGGAGGTCTTTGACATGAAGCCCCAGGAACTGGTGGACTTCGTGGGAGAGGATGGCTACTTTTCCTCCATGTTCGATTTCAGCGCCCATGAGCTGACCTTCGGTGAACATGGTTGGTACGATTCCAAGCCCATTTCCTTCCGCCCCTGGCGGGATACCATTTTTGCTTCTCAGAAGAAGATGCTGGGTGTGGGTTTCCTCTCCAACATCATCGAAAACCATGACGAGCCCCGGGGTGCCAGCCGGTATCTTCCCTCCTATGCCCAAAATGAGATGGGCAAGAAGCTGCTGGCCACCACCTACCTGCTCCTCCGGGGCATCCCCTTTCTCTACCAGGGCCAGGAGATCGGCATGACCAACTGCCGCCGGAGCGACATCTCCGAGTATGACGACATCTCTACCCGGGACCAGTACCGGTGGGCTCTGGAGGCGGGCTGCACGAAAGAGCAGGCGCTTCAGTGCTGCTACGAAAACAGCCGGGACAATTCCCGCACCCCCATGCAGTGGTCCGATGCGCCCAACGCCGGCTTTACCACGGGAAAGCCCTGGCTTGCCGTGAATCCCAATTACCGGGAGATCAACGTGGCGGAGCAGGAGAGCCGTCCCGACTCCGTGCTGAACTATTACCGCAAGCTCATCGCCCTGCGGAAGAATGACGCCTTCCGGGAGACCTTCACCTATGGCGCCCTTGCTCCCATCCTTGAAGAGGAACCCTTCATTTTCGCCTATATCCGGGAAAACCAGGAAAGCGGCCAGCGGATTCTGGTGATCGGCAATTACGGCGACGCGCCCCGTACCCTTTCCATCGGCGGGATGAGGGAACTGCTGCTTTCCAACTGTGGCAGGGAAGAGGTAAAGGGCGGTACCCTTACCCTGGCCCCCTGCGAAAGCGCCGTGATCCTTCTCTGGGCCTGAACCTTTTGAAAAAAGCACACCCGTGCCTGTGGGAAAACCATGGGCACGGGTGTATTTTTATGGATCATGGAATACTGTGACAACACATTTGAGAGGTATGGGATTCAGTCCACGGCATCCCAGATGGCGTTCAACCGGCCCCTGTCCAGGGTGCTCCGGTCCCGCTCATAGTAGAACCCGTAGACCGTACCATCCGTTTTCAGAAGCGGAGTCACAAGGGGAGGGCTTTCCAATGTTACGGTGTCCTCACCGCTTTGGATCACGATGTGACAGGCGTCCGGAATATCCACTACTTCCGTCCAGCAGGTGGTATGCACCAACCGGGACTGCTGGTACAGGTATCCCGCCTGCCCGGCCAGCAGGACAGCCAGCACAGCGGCGATGGCGGCGTTTTTCCGCCAGGCGTGTTTTTTTGCGGTTCGGCGCAGCAGGACAGCCAGCCAGATCAGTGTCAGTACAGGCACCAGAAGAGAGCCAATGGTATATACCTCGTGGAATCCATAGGAGAAATTCCGGTAATCACCGGAAGCGGCTAAGATGTCCTGCCAGAGATAGACCAGCCAGTACAAAACGATGGCGGTGATACCCGCGGCGCTGCCCAGTGCTCGCTTGCTGATGCTCCACGCGGCCTCTCTTAAAACCTCCTCTCCCTTTTGAGGGGGGACGGTCTCCTCCGGCCATCCGGCCTGCATACGTTCTAAAAGGAGGCCGCAATTGTCACATTCCCCGATATGCTCCTCCACAAGCCGTCGGCTCTCATCACTGCACACATGGTCCAGATAGAGGGGCAGCAGATCTCCGACAATATCGCATACTTTTTCCATGCTATCTTCTCCTCTCTTCCAGCATCTGCCGGAGCTTCATCCTGGAGCGGTAAAAGGTCACACGCGCCCAGCTCTCACTTTTGCCATACTGGTGGGCCAGCTCGCTATAAGAAAAATCGCCCAAAGCTTTTTTCAGAAAAACCGTCCGGTAGGGTTCTTCCAAATGGTGGATCAGCTCCACCCATTCCCACAGCTGGGGATCCTGGATCCCCTTTTCCACTGGGGGAAGGGGGGTATCCCGCCGGTGCTTCTTCCTTTCTGCCAGCCATGTGTTTTTGGCGATCTGACACAGCCAAACCGATAGCTTACATTCTCCCCGGTAGCTGTCGATGTTCAGCAAGGCCTTAACAAACGTGTCCTGGGTGATATCCTCCGCTTCCTGAGCAGGACAGCCCATGCGAAGCAAATACCGGTAAACAAAGGGGGCATTTTCCCGGTATACGGCTTCAAAGCTTTGTTGATTTTCCGAAGCCATGGGCATCCTCCTCTCTTTTTCCTTGCTTCTATGACTGCGGCGGCAAGCATTTTGTTACAGGCATTTTAAAAATTTTGGAAAAGCTTTTTCAGGGCATGGAAAACGGCATGGCCCAAGGGCCATGCCGTTCCGGAAAACCATATAACGGTCTGATGTGCAAGGCGGAAGCTTACAGGACGGGGCTCTGGAGGTGTTCGTCCTTGAGGCCATGCTTTTCAGCATAGCCGGTGAGCATCAAAGTCAGGGCGCCGTCACCGGTGACGTTGCAGGCGGTGCCGAAGCTATCCTGCAGGGCGAAGATGGCCAGCATCAAGGCCGTGCCGGCGTCGTCGAAGCCCAGAACGCCGGTGATGAGGCCCAGGGAGGCCATGACGGTGCCGCCGGGGACGCCGGGGGCGCCGATGGCGAAAATGCCCAGCAACAGGCAGAAGAGGATCATGGTGCCAAAGCTGGGGAGGGTGCCATAGAGGATCTTGGAGATGGTCATGCAGAAGAAGACCTCAGTGAGGACGGAACCGCAGAGGTGGATGTTGGCGAACAGGGGGATGCCAAAGCTCACCATGTCCTTGCGCAGGACCTTGCTCTTGCGGGCGCAATCCAGGGCAACGGCCAAAGTGGCGGCGCTGGACATGGTGCCCACGGCGGTGAGGTAAGCGGGGCCGTAGTGGCGGAGGACTTCCCAGGGATTCTTGCCGGAATAGAGGCCTGCCAGCAGATACAGCACAGCCAGCCAGATGTAGTGACCGGCCATGACGATCAGGATGATCTGGAGGAAGGCGGGGAGCTGATGAGTAATCATCCCCTCATAGCTGAGGTTGCAGAAGGTGGCGGCGATGTAGAAGGGCAGGACGGGGATGATGATCTTGGAGACGATGTCCAGAACAATGTTCTGGAACTCGGCCAGCAGGTCGCAGGTCTTCTGGCTCTTGGTCCAGGTGGCGGCAAGGCCTACCAGGACGCTGAGAACCAGGGCGCTCATCACAGGCATGATCTGGGGAATGTTCAGTTCGAACACCACCGCGGGCAGATCGCGCAGGCCGGCGACTTCAGTCTCGATGGACAGGTGGGGGATCAGGGCGTAGCCGGCGCCGGTAGATGCCAGGGCCGCGCAGATGGAAGAGACGTAGGCGATGACGATGGCAACGCCCAGCAGGCGGGATGCGTTGCGGCCCAGCTTGGTGATGGACGGTGCGATGAAGCCGATGATAATCAGGGGCACGCAGAAGGTGATGAGCTGACCCATGATGTACTGCAGGGTCACCACAACTTTCATGATGCTCTCCGTAAAGACCTGACCCAGAAGTACGCCGACGACGATTCCGAGGATCAGACGGAAGGGAAGGCTGCTAAACAGTTTTTTCATGCTATTCCTCCTAAAACACAAGATACGGTGAGGCAGCAGCGGTATTTCGACACGATTCCGCGAAATCCCTATGCGCCTTATTTTTAATGTACAACTTTTCGGCGGACTTTACAAGGTGTTTTTGTCCTTGGGAGATCTTTTCTTCCGTCAGGCTTGGATAGCCTCTGCCATTTCCGGCGGCCGCTTTGGGCGGTGTGAATTACCGGAAAACGGCCTGTCCTGCCACCAGGGGAGGCCGTCCCCGGAAGAGCCAACGAAAAAAGAACCGTTCACCGTGAACGGCTCTTTCTGCGCTCTGAATGGGGAAAACAGGCCAGGTCGGTTATTCGCTCAGAAGCCTGATATAATGGTTGGCCTCCCGCAGCACGTGGTCGGCCAGCAGGGGCAAGATCACGGAGCGGATCCTGCACTCCTGGATCCCCTTGGCACCTGCGGCTTTAAAGTCGCGGAATTTGCAGGTCTGCTCCAGCAGGCCTTTTGTGATGGTCTTGTCATGGGCGCTGCGGCAGCTTTCCAGCAACCGCCGGTAATCCTTTGCAAAAGAGTCGGCGGTTTCGATCAGCTCGTTTTCCGCCGGGTCCAGCAGGCCCCGTATGAACAGCGCGTGTTCCATCATGATCTGGTTCCAGAAGCGCTCCATCTGTCCCATGGTCTGGGAGTCCAGGTCGCCGTCTGTTTCCAACAGGCACACGTATTCCCGGTACAGCTTCGCTTCCCGCAGAATGTGCTCAATGAGGAGGGGATAGTTCATAGTGAACATCCGGCAGTTCAGAACATGGGATAATGTGTGCTCTTTCAGTGCGATCAGGCCATCCAGAAGCTGGCCTGCCCGCTGGTTCAGCGCCTGAACCTTCCTGCGCAGGTCGGAGACCGTACCGCCTGAACCGCGGCAGCGCAGGCGCGCTTCCTGGAGGGTGATGTTTTGGTTGATGCCGATGCCGGTTAACCGTTCGGTCTGCTGCTCGGCGCGGAGGGTAAAGGGGGTGAACACTTCTCCCGAGGCCAGCGCCTCCTTGCTCACGATGCCGTCGCTGAGATGGATGGCCTGCTGGAGCAGCGCCTCAAATCCTTGCATGAAGGATTCCGCGCGCTTGGCGAAGGCGGCGTCCGCAGGGGTAAAGGCTGCCATGAGAAACAGCGAATGTTCTTTCATAATACGGGCAAAGAATAAATGAAGCTCCAATGAAAGGACCGTGTAACGATCATATTGATGCATGACGGGATTTTCACTCCTTCCGCATGATGCGCTGCTTCATCCTATGAGAAGCGTATGGGAAAGGTGCGGGAGGAGACGGATTCCCTCTGCGGCGAATACCCGCATCGCGCAGCTCCGCATTTATGGTGGGGCATACATAACAGAGCCGTCCCAAAATCAGCTCTTGCAGAGTCGATGCTGCGCATCAGCGGGCATGGCCCCAGCCGTCTGGAGAGACTGTTCCTTAATCGTAGATGGGAAATTTCCTGCAAAGGGCGTCCACCTCGGCGCGGACGCGGTCGCGGTTCCCCTCGTAGTCTGCGGCAATCTCCGTGAGCCAGTGGGCGATCTGCACCATCTCCGGCTCCTTGAGGCCACGGGAGGTGACGGCGGGCGTGCCCACACGGATGCCGCTGGTGACGAAGGGCTTTTCAGGATCGTTGGGGATGGCGTTTTTGTTGGTGGTGATCTGGACCTCGTCCAGGCGGTGCTCGAACTCCTTGCCGGTGATGTGGAAGTTCCGCACGTCGATGAGCATCAGGTGGTTGTCGGTTCCGCCGGAGACCAGGCGGAAACCGCCCTTTACCAGCTCCTGCGCCAAAACAGCGGCATTGTCCACCACCTGACGGGCATACGCCTTGAACTCCGGCTGTAATGCCTCGCCAAAACAGACGGCCTTGGCGGCGATGATGTGCTCCAGGGGGCCGCCCTGGGTGCCGGGGAAGACGGCGGAGTTGATCTTTTTGTAAATCTCCTCATCGTTGCAGAGAATCAGGCCGCCCCGGGGGCCCCGCAGGGTCTTATGGGTGGTGGAGGTCACCACATGGGCATAGGGCACCGGGGAAGGGTGGACGCCTGCGGCCACAAGACCGGCGATGTGGGCCATATCCACCATCAGGTAAGCCCCCACGGCATCGGCCACTTGGCGGAACTTGGCAAAGTCGATGACGCGGGGATAGGCGGAGGCACCGGCCACGATCAGTTTGGGCCGGCAGGCTTTGGCGGTTTCCAGGAGGCGGTCATAGTCGATGCGCTCCGTTTCATCGTCCAGGCCATAAGAGACTACATGGAAATACTTTCCGGAAATATTCACCGGGCTGCCGTGGGACAGGTGTCCGCCATGGGCCAGATTCATGCCCAGAACGGTATCACCGGGCTTTACCAGGGCGAAAAAGGCGGCAAGATTTGCGTTGGCACCGGAATGGGGCTGGACATTGGCGTAATTGCAGCCGAACAGCTCACAGGCACGTTTGCGGGCGATTTCTTCCACCACATCCACGGCGTAGCAGCCGCCGTAGTAGCGTTTGCCGGGATAACCTTCGGCGTACTTGTTGGTCAGGCACGTGCCCATGGCGGCCATCACGGCGGGGCTGACGATGTTTTCGGAAGCAATCAGCTCAATATTGCGGCGTTCCCGGTCAAATTCCTCCCGGATGGCGGCGCCTACCTGGGGGTCGAACCGGGAGATGAAGTCCATGGATTGCTGGATCATGGGGAAGTCCTCCTTTTTTACCAGATGTCAGAAATATGTGGGGGTGTCTAATAGACAGTATTGTAAACGATATGCCCTTTAAATACAAGATTCCTTTTATGGGCTCCTTTATGCGGCTTTCCGCGGAAAGGCGCGTTTCAGGGGCGGGAACCTGTGGCCTTCTCCCGGCATATTCTGAGGTGAGGAGGGAGAGCCTATGAATCAAACCTTTGGCGTCATTGGCGGTGACCGGCGGCAAAAAGAGCTGGCGGAGCTGCTGAAAGAGGATGGTGCCACTGTCCATACCTATGGACTTGTTCCCGGCAGCGATGGGGATGCGGCGTCCCTGGAAGCGGCTGTCCAAGCGGAACATATCATTTTGCCCCTGCCCCTGAGCAAGGAGGAAGGAATTCTGAACGGAGAAGGGGAGTCCTTGCCATTGCCGATTCTGTTTTCCCGCCTGCGGCCGGAGCAGTGTATCCTGGCAGGGCAGGTCAAGCTCGGGGAGCAGGAGGAGGCGTCCCGGCACGGCCTTCGGATAAAGGACTATTTCCTGCGGGAGGAGCTGACCGTGTCCAACGCGGCCGCCACGGCGGAATGCGCCATCCAAAGTGCCATGGAGCGGCTGGAACGGACGCTTTTGGGGCAGGAGGTCCTGGTATTGGGCTTTGGCCGGATCGGGAAGCTCCTGAGCTTCCGGCTCCAGGGCCTTGGCTGCAGGGTGACTGCCACCGCCCGCAAGCCGTCGGACCTGGCGTGGATCCGGGCCTATGGTTACCGGGCCCTGGAGACCGGACGCCTCACGGGATGTCTCACCCCCTTTGGCGTGGTGTTCAACACGGTCCCCGCCCTAGTTCTGGATGGTACCCTCCTTGCCCAACTTCCCCCCGGATGCCTGTGTGTGGACCTTGCCTCGAAAAACGGTATCGACCCCGCCGCAGCGGAGGACCTGGGTATTCCCTTCCTCTGGGCGAGATTCTTGCCGGGACGGCTGGCACCCCGCACTGCGGCGGCAGCGATCCGGGAGGCAGTGTACAATATTCTATCGGAAGAACGAGGTGAGCGCGCATGAGAAAAGAGCGGATCGGATTTGCCATGAGCGGGTCCTTCTGTACCCATGAAAAGGTCCTGGAGGCCCTGCGTGCACTGACGGAACGGTACGAGACGGTAATCCCCATTGTATCGGAGACGGTATCCGTCACGGATACCCGCTTCGGAGACGCAGAGGAACTGCTGGAAGCGCTGTACCAGATGACCGGGAAAGAGCCGCTGGATGATATCCCTTCGGTGGAGCCCATTGGGCCCAAGGGGCTGCTGGATGTGCTGGTCATCGCTCCGGCCACGGGTAATACCATCGCCAAGCTTGCCGCCGGAATCACGGATACCGCCGTTACCATGGCGGCAAAGGCCCATCTGCGCAACGGACGGCCGGTGGTGGTGGCCGTGGCCAGCAACGATGGCCTTTCCGCCGGTGCCAAAAACATCGGTGAGCTGCTGGTACGAAGGAATTACTATTTCGAGAAACACCGCTGAGGAAAGACAGACCATTTTCCCGTTTCTTTTTGTATGGGATCTTATAAAATGTTTACAGAAAGTTAACTGCCAATTTAATTTACAAAGAAGAGTTGTTAGTTTACAATGGGAGCAACATGGAAGCAGTGTTTCGTCAAAGGAGGCAGTATGATTCGATTTGAGCATGTGAATAAAAGCTACGGTGGAAATCCCATTTTGAAGGATCTGAATTTTACCATAGAAGATGGGCAGTTTGTGGTGCTGATCGGCCCCTCGGGCTGCGGCAAGACCACTACGCTGAAGACCATCAACCGGCTTATTGAGCCGGACAGCGGAACCATTTCCATTGATGGAAAGGACATCCACCAGCAGGACAAGGTGGAGCTGCGCCGTCACATCGGCTATGTGATCCAGCAGATTGGCCTCTTTCCCAATATGACGGTGGCCCAGAACATCTGCGTGGTGCCCAAGCTGCTGAAATACAGTAAAACCCAGTGCGACGAGATCGTAAGGGACCTTTTGAAGATGGTCAACATGGAGCAGTATGCCGACAAGTACCCCTCGGAGCTTTCCGGCGGGCAGCAGCAGCGGATCGGCGTGCTGCGGGCCCTGGCGGCGTCGCCTCCCATCGTGCTGATGGACGAACCTTTCAGCGCCCTGGATCCCATGACCCGGGAGACGCTGCAGGACGAGGTGAAGAGCCTCCAGCAAAAGCTGAACAAGACCATCGTCTTCGTCAGCCATGACATGGGGGAGGCTCTGAAACTGGCAGACGTCATCATCTTCATGGAGGGAGGCCGGATCGTGCAGATGGCCTCACCCGAGGAGATGCTGGAGCATCCCGCCAACGACCTGGTGCGCAACTTCCTGGGCAAGCACGCCCCGGATGCCCCCGCCCCCTCTAACGTGGAACACTTCATGCGCACGAACCTCATCACCGTCAAGAAAAACCGGGGCGTGCTGGAGTGCGCGGAGCGCATGGCCCGGGGCAGCGTGGACACCCTGCTGGTCACCGACGAGGCCGGGCGTTATGCCGGTACTATCTCCATCGGCGACATCCGCCATTGGGGCAAGGAGCTTACCAGCATCGAGCCCATGGTCCGCCAGAGCGCCCGTACCGTTCGGGTAGGGGACGATGCCCGGGAGAGCTTTGACTACCTGCTGGACTCCGGCGCCAATTACGTGGTGGTCCTGAATGAGGACGACACCATCGCGGGCATTGTCACCAAGACCAGCGTGGCCCGCTCTGTGGCGGAGAACCTGTGGGGGGATGCGCGATGAGGAGTCTTTTCAATCTGTACGGCGCCATGCTGGCCAAGGGCATCATCACCCACACCCTCTATGTGTTGGTGGCGGTAGGCATCGGCTTTGCCCTGGGCCTGGTGCTGGGCGTTCTCCTCTCCCGGGTCCCCAAGTGGTCCGGCGTCATTTTGCCGGTGCTGTCCATTTTCCAGACCATCCCCGGCCTGGTATTCATCGGCGTGCTGTTTATTCTGTGGGGCAATACGTATTACACGGTTATCGCAGCCCTCAGTGTCTATGCCATGTTCCCAGTGCTGAAAAACACCTATACGGGCATCCTGGGCGTAGAGCGGCAATATGTGGAAGCTGCCAAGGGCTGCGGCATGGCTCCTCTGCAAAGCCTTTTGAAGGTGGAACTGCCTCTGGCCATGCCTACCATCATCGCGGGGCTGCGGATGGCCACCATCTACACCGTCTCCTGGACGGTGCTGGCAGCCATGATCGGACGGGGCGGCCTGGGGATCTTCGTGTACCAGGGCGTGGACTCCAACAATAACACCCTCATTCTGTTGGGCGCCATTCCGGCGGCGGCTCTGGCCATCCTGTTCGGCGCGGTCATTGACCTGCTGCAAAAGAAGGTTACTCCCCGGGGCCTTCAGAAGGGGGTGAGCGGATGACCTGGTCTTTGATCTGTGAGCATCTCTTCATCGTTCTGGCGGCCAGCATCCTGTCCATCGCCATAGGCTTGCCCCTGGGTATTTGGGCCTATGTGTCCAAGACCGCCCGGCCGGTCATCCTGCGGGCGGTGGACCTGCTGCAGACCATTCCCTCCCTGGCTCTGCTTGGTATCATCATGGTGGTGCTGGACCCCGGTAAGCTCACCGTTATCATCGGCATCACCCTGTATTCTCTGCTTCCCATTGTGCGGAACACCTGCCTGGGACTCCAGGAGGTGGACCCGGGGGTGAAAGAGGCTGCCCGGGGCATGGGCATGAGCAAGCCCTACCGGGTGTTGATGGTGGAATTCCCCCTGGCATTTCCCACCGTATTCACCGGGATCCGCATCGCCGTAGTGAACGCCATCGGCACCGCCGTGTTTGCGGCCTTCGTGGGCGGCGGCGGCTTGGGCGGCGTCATCACCCAGGCCATCCGCATCTCCGACATGAAACTGATCCTGGCCGCAACGGCCGTACTGATGGCCATCGCCGTGGTGCTGGACCTGCTGATGGGCTGGTTTGAAAGCCAGATGCGCAAGGCCCGGGGCGGCTCCCGGAAAATGTGGGTCCCCGTAGCTGTCATTTTGCTAGCCTTCTGCCTGCTTCTGCCCTATGGGCGGGGCAGCAGCGGCGATTTGATGCTCTACGACGGCGATTACTCCGAGACCCAGTTGATGCACCATATGGTAAAGATGCTGGTGGAAGACCAGACTGATTTGACGGTCACCATTCAGGACCAGATGTCCCAGGTGAACAACTTTAACTCCCTGAAGGGGGGGAGCCACACCTGCGACCTGATGATCTCCTATGACGGTACCCTGCTGACCACCTTCTTCCACCAGGACGTCACCGACGTGCCGGAGGGTATGAGCATTTATGAGTATGTAAACCGGGTGGCGCAGGAGGAGTATGGAATGCGGCTGTTGGAGAAGCTGGGCTTCGACAACACTTACGCCGTGGCGGTGCCTATGGCGGTGGCTGAGAAATATGGCCTTGAAACCATCAGCGACCTGATCCCGGTGGCGGGAGAGCTGACCTTCGGCGCGGAGCAGGGCTTCTTCACCCTGGAGGGCAGTATGAAATACGGTCCTTTCACTGAGTTTTATGGCTTGTCCTTCCGGGATTACGTGCCTGTGGACCTGGGACTGAAATACTCCGCCATCGAAAACGGCAGCTTTAACGTTACCGTGGTTTACGCCACCGACGGCCTGAACCGGAAGGTGGGACTGAAGGTTCTGGAGGACGACAGGGGATTCTTCCCGGATTACAACGGCGCCTTCCTGGTGCGGGAGGACGTGCTGGAGCGGTACCCGGAGCTGGAGGACATTTTAAACCGCCTGGCGGGATGTATCCCCACGGAGCAGATGGCAGAGCTGACCTACCAGGTGGACGTGGTGGGCCGCACCGTGGAGGAGGTAGCCCTGGAATTCCTGAAGGAACAGGGCCTGATCGGCTGAACGAAAAACGGGGGATGGTTCCGTCCTCCGTTTTTGCTGTAAAAGGGGCAGGGCTCCGGGCACCTGTGTGGAAGCCGGGGATTATGCCCGGATCAGAACAACGGAAACGTCGTTGACGTTGGTGCCCGTGGCGCCTGTGAAGATCAGGCCGTTTACCGCCTTTAAGGCGTGGTAGGCGTCATTTTCCTGCAGGACTGCGTGGATGTCCAGCCCCCGTTCCCGTAATTCCGCCAAGGTTCCGCCGTCCGTCATGCCGCCGGCGGCGTCGGTGGGGCCGTCTGTTCCATCGGAGCCGATGGAGAAGACCAGCACGTTGGAAAGCCCTTCGATACCCGCCGCCGCGGCCAGGGCGATCTCCTGGTTCCTCCCGCCCAGGCCGTTTCCTGTCAGGTGCACCACTGTCTCGCCTCCCGCCAGGAAGGCGAGGGATTTCCCGCTGTCCGCGTGGCTCCTTGCAATGGAGGACAGAAAGGATCCTGCTTCCCGTGCCTCACAGCAAAGGCGGTCAGTGAGAAGGATGGGCTCGTAGCCAAGCTCCCGGCAGCAGATAGCGGCAGCCCCGCACAGCTCCCGGACACTTCCGGTGATGACGGTCTCCACATTGGAAAGGGCCTTCGGCGTCTCCCGGGCCAGCAGTCCCCGGGCGGTCTCCGAGAGCCGCAGGTGATATTTGACGGCCACTGCCGCCGCGTCTGCACAGGTAGAGGAGTCGGCACAGGCGGGGCCGGAGGCGATCATATCCAGCGGGTCTCCCAGAATGTCGCTCAGGACAATGGAAAACACCCTGGCCGGAAGGCACCGCTGGGCAAAGCGGCCGCCCTTCACGGCGGAAAGCCGTTTGCGGATGGTATTGATCTCCACGATGTCCGCCCCGCAGGCAAGCAGCTGGCCTGTGATGTCCTGCAGTTCTTCACCGGGAACCAGGGGCTGTTCAAAGAGGGCGCTTCCTCCTCCGGAGAGCAGGAATACCACCGTGTCCTCCCCGGAAAGGCCGCTTACTGCGTCCAGGGCTGCCTGGGTGGCCCGGAATGAGTTTTCATCCGGTACGGGATGGCCCGCTTCAAAGCAGGTGAGGTTTTCGATAGGGCCACCGCTGTAGCCGTATTTGGTGATCACCACGCCCCGGCTGACGGGCAGTGTTTCCCGGGCGGCCCTTGCCATCTGCCAGGCGGCCTTGCCCGCCGCGATCAGAACCACCCTCCCGGGAAACTGCCGGTGGGCCAGGGCACGGCGCACCGCCTCATCCGGCAGCACCGCCTGGATGGAGCGGCGGATGATGGTCTGGGCGTCCCGGCGCAGCGTCTCTCTCATATCCATGCCTCCTTTTCCTTGATACCTATTAATATAACAGAGGCCTGTCCCGGCGGCAAGCGGCATAGTTCCTTCCTTTTGCGCATATTCTGCGGGGAGGGGAGATGGGGAAATGGAACAGACCTATCACGTTGGGATTTACGCAAGGCTCAGCCGGGACGATGACCGGCAGGGAGAATCGGTCAGCATCGAAAACCAAAGGCTGATGCTGCAGCGCCACTGTGCCCTGCAGGGCTGGGAGGTGGTGGAGACCTTTGTGGACGACGGCTGGTCGGGTACGAACTTTGACCGCCCTGCCTTCCGGAGACTGATGGAGGCCGTCCGCCAAAAACGGGTGGATCTGGTACTGGTAAAGGACCTGAGCCGTCTGGGGCGGGATTATATCCAGGTGGGAAAGTACACCGACTGCATTTTTCCCTATTACGGCTGCCGGTTCGTGGCACTGAACGATGGGGTGGATACCCTTCGGCAAAATGACGACGTGACCATGATTTTCAAAAATGTGATCAACGACATTTATGCCCGGGATACCTCCAAAAAGATCCGGGCGGTGCGCCGCGCCAATGCGGAAAGCGGCAAGTTCATGGGATATAAAGCGCCCTACGGCTACGTGAAATCAGCGGAGGAGAAGCACCGGTTGGCAATCGACCCGGCTGCAGCGGAGGTGGTGCGGAGAATATTTGCGCTGCGCAAAAATGGCGCCGGATTTCAGACCATTGCCGATCAGCTCAATGAGGAACGGATTCTGCCGCCCCGGGATTATTTTTTAGTCTCGAAGGAGGAGGCGCCCGCCGGGGGAGCCTGGAGCCGGGAGACGGTGCGTGCGATTTTAAAGAATGAGGCCTATATCGGAAACCTGGTGCAGCTAAAGCAGGGGAGCCTTTCCTATAAAGATCACCGCCAGCGGCAGCGGCCTGCGGAAACCTGGGCTAGGGTGGAGGGAACGCATACCCCCATCATTGACAGGGAGACCTGGCAGGCGGTCAGGACATTGGACACCGGCGGCCGCAGGCCACGGTCCACTGCATCCCTTTTCAGCGGCCTTTTATACTGCAAGAACTGCGGTAAGGCCATGAAGCGCATCGTAAACCGCAAAATGCGTGGCGGCGTTGAGCGGGAGTATGTCTATTACCTCTGCCGGGGAGATCCCGGGCATTCCTGTTGTATTTCCGAACCTGTCCTGAAAGAAGCTGTGCAGCGGGAGCTCCGTTCCCATTCGGATAGAGAGAGTGCCGGGAAGGGGACATCTCTGGAGTACCGGAGAAGGCCTCTGGAGAAGCGGCAAAGGGAGGTGGCTGGGTTCATACGCCGTTTGTATGAGGACCGTGCCAAGGGTGCTCTGGCCCGGGAGACATATGAACGGCTGATGGAGGGCTATGAAGAGGAACTGCGGCAGCTTGAGACGCGGCTTAACCGGCTGGATCAGGAGAAAGAAGTGACCCGGGAGCTCTTGTGGAACCTTGCAGAGCGGATTGAGGTGGGGGCGCACCATGAAGTCTGCATCCGGTACCGCACCGGGGAAGGGGCGGCTGTCTTTCCTTAACGGTGCTGCTCTTTCGTGCCCTTTGGGCAAGACGACGCGGAACGGAAGCCCTGTTCCTTGATGGCGGACTTCATGAAGATCCCCGAAACCGTGGAGGCTGCCCTGCGGGGAGAGCAGATCCAGCCTGTTTTGCTGCGCTGAGGGTACATGGAAAGCCTCTCAGGGGCGCCTGATTGAAGTAGCCCCTGAGAGGTATGACCGGAAATAAGCCATAGGAATGGCAGGCATCAGGAAAGGGGAAAAAAGTCGAAAATAAGGCTTGACAAAAGG
>JAEDEN010000038.1 GCA_016293265.1 Oscillospiraceae bacterium
CTCCACCATGCAGGTGTCCTCGTCCATGACCACCAGGCCGCCGGAGCCGATCATGGCGCCGATGCCCTTGAGGGACTCAAAGTCCAGTCCCAGGTCCAGATGCTCGGAGGAGGCGCAGCAGCAGCCGCCGGAGGGGCCGCCGATCTGCACGGCCTTGAACTTCTTGCCGCCCCGGATGCCGCCGCCGATATCAAAGACCACGTCCCGGATAGTGGTACCCATAGGGACTTCGATCAATCCGGTGTTCACCACGTTGCCGGTGATGGCGAAGGCCTTGGTACCGGGGCTCTTTTCGGTTCCCACGGAGCGGTACCAGTCCACGCCGTTATAAATGATGAGGGGAACGTTGGCGAAGGTCTCCACATTGTTGAGCACCGTGGGCTCTGCCCAGAGGCCATGCTCGATGGTGCGGGGCGGCTTGACCCGGGGCATACCCCGGTTGCCCTCGATGGAGGCGGTCAGGGCACTGCCCTCGCCGCAGACGAAAGCGCCGGCGCCCCGGTTGACGTGGATGCGGAAGGAGAAGCCGCTGCCCAGGATGTCATCCCCCAGGAAGCCGTACTCCTCCGCCTTGGCGATGGCGGCCCTGAGGCGGTTCACGGCCAGGGGATACTCGGCACGGACATAGATGTAACCGTCATGGGCGCCTACCGCCAGGCCGGCGATCATCATACCCTCCAGGATGCTGTGGGGATTGCCCTCCATGATGGAGCGGTCCATAAAGGCGCCGGGGTCGCCCTCGTCGCCGTTGCAGACGATGAATTTGACGGGAGAGTTCTGCTTGCGGGCGCCGTCCCACTTGCGTCCGGCGGGGAAACCGCCGCCGCCGCGGCCCCGGAGGCCGGAGTCGATGATGGTCTTGCAGATCTCCTCGCCAGTCATCTCGAACAGGGCCTTTTCAAAGGCGGCGTAGCCGTTCTTGGCCACATATTCCTCGATATCCTCAGCATCGCTGGTGCCGCAGTTGGCCAGAACCACGCGGTGCTGCTTTTTATAGAAGGGAATATCCTCCTGCCGGGGATAGGCGACCCCGTCCAGACGGTAGAGCAAACGGTCGATGATCTGGCCGCCGAGGATCGTCTTTTCAATGATCTCGTGACAGTCCTCGGGCTTGACATGGATGTACATCCAGCCCATGGGCTCGATATGGATCAGGGGGCCCATCTCGCAGAAGCCGTGACAGCCGCTCATCTTGACATGGAGGCTCTTCTCCTCGTCGCTGTGGTGTTTCAATCCCACATAGACAGGGATACCCCGCTCCTGGCATTCGGCCTTGATGTTCTCATAGATCTTCATAGCGCCGCCGGCGATGCAGCCGGTGCCGGCACAGATCAATACAGAGGTGACCTTCCGGCTCTCCTCCAGCGCGGCTCTGGCGCTTTCCCGGAAGGCGCGGAAGCTTTCCCTTGTGAACTTACTCATTCTGCCGCCTCCTTTGCACGAATCTCCGTCAGCAGCGCAACCGCGGCCTCCGGCGTCATCTTGGAGTGGACTTCCCCATCAATGGTCATCACCGGCGCAAGGCCGCAGGCGCCGAGGCAGGCCACAGTCTCCAGCGTGAACATCCCGTCGGAAGAGGTCTTGTGCTTGCCGGAAAGGCCAAGCTCCTTGTAAAGCGCGTCGTAGATGGGCTGGGACTTACGCACATGGCAGGCCGTGCCGGTGCAGATCTTGATAATGTGTCTCCCCTTGGCCTCCAGCGAGAAGTTTTCGTAGAAGGTGGCTACGCTGTAAACATGGGCCGTGCTCAGGTCCAGCAGCTCCGCCACCAGCGTCAGCGCCTCTTCGCTGAGGTACTTGAATTCCCCCTGGATCTCCTGCAGGATCGTAATCAGGCTGGCCGGGTCAGCTCCATGGGCTGCCACAGTCTCCCTGACAAAGGAAAGCTGTTTTTCCATCTTTCTCCCTCCGATTTTTGGGTTCCCGCCTCCGGGATGTGATATGCGAAAAATGAGTCACGCAGCGTTCTGCCTTTCCAATGCTGCATGGCTTTTCCCATATCATCATAACCGGGATTCTTTCAAAAGACAAGCCATGAAAAAGCCATTTCGTGAATTTTGTAACAATTCACGGATTCCAGGAAAAATACTGGATGAAGTGTCAAAAAGGCGGAGGGAACTCCCTCCGCCTTTTGTCATCACAACGGTTCTATCCGGTTCTTACAGCTGGCACTTGCCCCGAACCAAGAAGCTGCCCCGGGGCGCTTCCTCCAGCAGGCGGCCGCCCTCCACCTGCCTGCTGCCCCGCAGCCAGACCTCCCGGATGCCGCCGGCGGTGACGAAGCCCTCATAGGGGTCATAGTCCGCGGCGCTGAAACTGTCTTCCGCCCGGATCACATGGCTGGCGCCGGGATCATAGACCACGATATCGGCGTCGCCTCCCACGGCCAGCCGTCCCTTCCGGGGGAAAAGGCCGTAGAGCTTTGCCGGGTTCTCCGCCAAAAGGCGGCACAAAGCGGCGGCGCTGATCCGTTTTTTCACAACACCGTAGGACCACAGCAGCTCGAAGCGGTGTTCCACGCCGGGAAGACCCCCGGGGATCCGGGTAAAGTCCTCCCTGCCCGCGTCTTTCTGGGCTAGGGTGAAGGAGCAGTGGTCGGTGGAGACCGTCTGGATCTCTCCCTTGCGCAGGGCCTTCCAAAGCCCTTCCTGCTCCGCCTTTTCCCGCAGGGGCGGCGCGCAGACATACCGTGCGGCAGCGGAATAGTCCGGGTTGAAATAGACACTCTCATCCAGCAGCAGATACTGGGGGCAGGTCTCCACATAGACCTTCTGACCACGGCGGCGGGCCCGTTCCACTTCCTTCAGGGCCTCCCCGCAGGTCAGATGCACGATGGTCACCGGGCACTCCGCCGCCTGGGCGATACGCAGCAGGCGGCCCACCGCCTCCGCCTCGGCGATGACAGGCCGGGTGGCGGGATGGCTGGCGGGAGACAGCTCCCCAAAGGCCTTCCGCTCGGATACCATGCCGTCAATGAGCCCGGCGTTTTCACAATGGACGCCCACCGTGCCCCCCAGCCGGCGCAGCTCCTTCAAGGCCCAATAAAGCTCCCGGTCCCCCAGCATCATGGCGGGATAGGTCATATACATCTTAAAAGAAGAGATGCCCTTTGCAAACAGGTCCGGCAGCTCCGCGCGGATGGACTCATTCCACTCGTCGATGGTCATGTGGAAGCCGTAATCGCAGTAAGTCCTCCCATCGGCCTTTTCATGCCAGAGCTCCAGGCCGTGGTGCAGTGATTCCCCCCGGTCCGGGCAGGCAAAGTCAATGACGGTGGTGGTGCCGCCCCTCAGCGCGGCCCGGCTGCCGCTTGTAAAGTCGTCCGCCGTTGTGGTGGCGCACACATCCAGGTCAAAGTGGGTGTGGGCGTCGATAAAGCCGGGAAAGAGCAGGCAGTCCTCCACATCCACAATCCGGTCGGCCTCTGCCCCCAGATTCCGGCCAAGGCCGGTGATCTTTTCGCCCTCCACAAGAAGGTCGGCACGCTTCATGCCGCTGCCGGAAACCACAGTGCCGCCCTTGAACAGTGTACGCATCAAGATTCCTCCTTTTTCCATATCACCCGTATCACAGCGGCTCCCAGCGCCGCTTTCCGGTTACTTCCTCTGACACGATCATAGCACAGCCGCGCTGGGAATACCAGCGCAAAAAAACACACCCTTTTTACAGAAACCATCTGGTTATTTGAGGCAGATGTGGTATAATGAAAAAGCACAGGCAGAATCTGCCTGAAATCAAAGGAGGTAATACCCATGAGCAAGAAACTTTTCTCTGCGCTGATGGCTCTTGTGATGATGATGTCCATGACTGTCTTTGCAAGCGCCGACGAACCCATGCTGATTTCCGCTCAGGACAGCAGCGATGGACAGATCGTCATCCTGCACACCAACGACGTCCACTGCGGCTATCTGGCCTATGACAAGGTGGCTACCCTTGCCAAAGACGCTGACCTTTTGGTTGATGCCGGCGACGCCATCCAGGGCGATGTGATCGGCACCCTCTCCACCGGTGAGTACATCGTGGATATCATGAACTACCTGGGCTATGACCTGGCCATCCCCGGCAACCACGAGTTCGACTACGGTATGGACCGGTTCCTGGAGCTGGCCCAGGAGAAAGCCGAGTATCCCTATATCTCCGCCAACTTCAAGTCCCTGAGCACCGGCAAGTCCTACTTCGATGCTTATAAAGTCTTTGAGGTGGAGGGCAAGAAGGTCGCCTTCGTGGGCATCTCCACCCCCGAAACCTTTACCAAGTCCACTCCCACCTACTTCCAGGATGAGAAGGGCAACTACATCTACAGCTTCTGCGAAGGCAACAACGGCCAGGACCTCTATGACGCCGTTCAGGCTGCCATCGACGCCGCCGAGGCTGAGGGCGCCGATTACATCATCGGTCTTGCCCACCTGGGTATCGACGACGAGTCCAAGCCCTGGACCTCCAAGGAAGTCATCGCCAACACCACCGGCCTTGACATTCTGATCGACGGCCACTCCCACAGCACCGTCTCCGAGACCGTGGGCGACAAGAACAGCAACGCCGTCATCCTGCAGCAGACCGGTACCAAGCTGGCCAATGTGGGCAAGATCACCATCAAGGCCGATGGCACCGTGGTGTGCGAGAATGTTGACCTGGCCAACGTGGAGGCCGATCCCGAGGCCACCGCTTACCTGGCCGGCATCACCGAGAAATTTGACGCCCTGCAGAGCCAGATCGTGGCCAAGAGCGATGTGGATCTGACCATCTTCGGCGCTGACGGCAAGCGGGCCGTCCGCAACTCCGAGACCAATCTGGGCGACCTGTGCGCCGATGCTTACCGCGCCATGCTGGGCGCTGACATCGCCTTCGTCAACGGCGGCGGCGTCCGTGCCAATATCGCCGCCGGCGACATCACCTACGGCGACATCATCAAGGTCCATCCCTTCGGCAACGAGGCCTGCCTCGTTGAGGTCACCGGCCAGCAGATCAAGGACGCCCTGGAGCTGGGCGCTTCCGCCTGCCCCGGCGAAAACGGCGGCTTCCTGCAGGTCTCCGGCCTGACCTACACCATCAACGCCACCATCCCCTCCTCCGTGGTGAAGGATGACAAGGATATGTTCGTCAAGGTGGACGGCGCTTACCGCGTCAGCGACATCATGGTGGACGGCAAGCCTCTGGATGTCAACAAGACCTACACCCTGGCCTCCCACAACTATATGCTCAAGTCCCAGGGCGACGGCTACGCCATGTTCGGCACCGACAACGTCAAGATCATCAAGGACTGTGTCATGATCGACAACCAGGTCCTCATCAACTACATCGTTGATAAGCTGGGCGGCGTCGTCGGCCAGGAGTATGCCGCTCCCGCCGGCCGCATCACCGTCAAGAAGCCCACCTTCGAGGACGTGACCGCTTCCCACTGGGCCATCTCCTATGTGGAGTACGTGGCTGAAAAGGGCCTGTTCAACGGCACCAGCACCACCACCTTCACTCCCGACGCCAACACCACCCGCGCTCAGCTCATGACCGTTCTGGCCCGTCACGCCGGCGCCGACACCACCGGCGACGCTCTGGCAAAGGGTATGGCCTGGGCCGTGGAAAAGGGCATCTCCGACGGCACCAACGGCACCGGCAGCATCACCCGTGAGCAGCTTGCCACCATGCTCTACCGCTATGCCGGCTCTCCCGCCGCCACCGCTGACCTGTCCTCCTACACCGACGCCGGCTCCGTCAGCGTCTGGGCCAAGGATGCCATGAACTGGGCCGTGGAAAAGGGCATCATCACCGGCATGACTGAAAACACCCTGGTCCCCGGCGGCTATGCCACCCGCGCCCAGGTTGCCACCATGATGCAGCGCTTCTGCACCCTGTGATCCAGTGACCCCTCTCAACCCATAAACGGTTCCGTCCCCGGGTTTTTCCCGGGGGCGGTTTTTTATCAGGCCGGCAGAACAGCGGAACCCTTCCGGTCTGCCTCCGGCCTCACCGTTTACAAAGTGCCCGCTGGGCGGAGATCGTAGCCAGGGTGTCACCAAGCTGCACCAGCAGCGCCGACAGGAACGCAAGTGCATCGTCATCCAGCTGTTCTGCCAGCGCCACTGCCGTGGTATTCACCGCTGTCGTCAGCGCCAGCGGGTCGCATCCGCAGCTTCCCATATCATCACCCGGTTCATCCTATGCATCACGCCTCCCTCACGTTCTTCCCTTCTTCGCATCCATGGGAAAGACCGTCAGCTTCTCCCCGCCGTCCCACAATGCCAGCAGCACGGCGCTCTCATCCCGGAAGCCCTGGGCCGTCAGCTTGCGCTGCACCCATTCCTCCGCCTTCCCCGCCTTTTGCACGTTTTCCCGCATGAGCCGCCCATCCATCACAAAGGGGATCTGCACCTGAGACTGCTTGGGGTCCAGATCCAGGTCCGTGGGGGTGGCGGGGCGGTTTTTCTCCTTCGGCAGGAAGCTGACCACGCCGTTATGCTCCAGCACCGCAGACTGGAGCTGGTTAAGATCGAACCAGCCGCCAATGCGGCAATAGGTCAGGAATTCATCCAGGTCCAGCCGTGCCTTTTTCAGGTTTTCACGGTAGATCACACCGCCCTCCAACAGCACCAGCGGCTTTCCCGTCACCATCACCCGGGCCTTGATGGACTTGTTGGTGAGGACAGAGATGCCGGCGGCGGCAAGGCCGTAAATGATGAGGGCCGTCAGAGGCTTTGCCGGCTCTTCCAGCTCCGTTGCCAGCTCCGCCGCAACGGAGCCAATGGTGATACCCACCACATAGTCGAACAGGGTCATCTGGGACACCTGCTTGTTGCCCATCAGCTTTGCCAGCAGGAACAGCGCGATAATGGAGACAATGGCGGACAGCGACGTCCAGCCGATCTGGGGTAAGAATTCCATAAAAAGACCTCCCGGGAAAGATACGGTAACAGTATCTCCGGGAGGTCTGATTTTATGCTCAGTCCTTCACGCTGCCGTGGACAGGCGGCTCCGCGTGGGAAAGGCCCTCGTGGTGGGCGTTGGTATGGACGTTGATGTAGCGGGCCTTCAGCTTGGAGTAGAGGATGGTCTGGCTGGAGTAAAGGCCATTGTAGCCGGAGAGCATGTAGCTGAGTCCGCAGGCCAGGGCAAAATACAGGATACCGCCGTCGCCAAAAAGCTCCACCGCCAGAAAGATGGAGGCCAAGGGACAGTTGGTGGCGCCGCAGAACACGGCAACCAGTCCCAGCGCCGCCGCAAAGCCTGCCGGGATGCCCAGAAGGGGCCCCACCACGCAGCCAAAGGTGGCGCCCACGAAGAAGGAGGGCACTACCTCACCGCCCTTATAGCCGGCGCCAAGGGTGATGGCGGTAAAGAGGATCTTCAGCAGGAAGGCCTCGGGATGGGCCGTCCCCTGTTCCACGGCAGCGGTGATCACCTCCATGCCGGCTCCGTTATAATCGGTGGTGCCGCAAAGGCAGGTCAAGGCGATGACGGCAAAGCCTCCCTTCACAGCGCGCACCCAGGCGTTTTTCAGCCGGTGGGCCATCTGATGCTCCGCGAAATGGATGACGTTGCAAAAGACAATGGAAACCAAGGCGCACAAAGCCGCAAGAACGGCCACCCGCAGGAGCATCCAGCCATTGAGGGCGGGCACCTCCACGGTGAAGCGGGTGGGCTCCACGCCCATGACCAAAGAGACACCGTAAGCCGTCAGCGCCGCGGCCAGGCAGGGGATAAAGGCAACGTCATACAGCACGCCGATGCTGATGACCATCATGGCAAACACGGAAGCGGCCAGAGGCGTTCCAAACAGGGCGGAGAAGAAAGCGGCCATGCCCGCCAGGGTGGCGACCCGGAGGTCCCGGTCGTCCAGGCGGAGAAGCCGTCCCGTGTGGTAACCAATGGTGCCGCCCATCTGCAGCGCCGCCCCCTCTCGGCCGGCGGAGCCTCCGCAAAGGTGGGTGAGGACGGTGCCCAGGAAGATGGCGGGCAGCAGGAGGAGAGAAAGTCCCTTCCCCAGATGCACCTCGTCGATGATATTGTTGGTGCCCTGACCCTCAGTCTTCGTAAGCTTATAAAAGCCCACGATTACAAGGCCTGCCAGGGGCAGGCACCACAAAAGCCAGGGGTACTTCCCCCTCAGCTCCGTGGCATGGTGGACACCGATGTGGAAGGCTGAACCGATAACACCGCAAAAGGCACCGATGACCAGGGCCAGGATCACCCATTTCATCAGGGTACGCAGATACAGCCCGGCGCGGCAAAGCCACGCTCCAAAGCGCTTGACAATGGTTTCCAAGATATCCCTCCTCGGGTTCAAACGCCGGCAGGGGCAGGGACCGCCTGCCCATCCAGGCGGCTTTCCAGCACCTCAGGGTTTTTGAGATACCGCTCAAAGGCGGCAAAAAAGCGGGAGTATTCGATTCCGGTGGCAATCCGCTCATCCATCACCACGCCCAGGGGCATCAGCTTACGGCGGCTGCCCTCCGGCGCGGCGGGGTCGGGCACAGGCTTTCCCATGCAGACAAAGACGCTGGTGGTGCCGAATTCATAGCAGTGGTGGAAAATGAACCTTGTGTTGATGGAAGCCAGGTTCGTGATAAACAGGCTGGTATGGAAGGGGCTCAAGTCGATGATCTTCCGGGGCAGCAGGCCGTGCTGGTCCAGATGGTAAGCAAGCCAGAATACAAAACGGGCAAGGCCGGGAATGGCAAAGGCCACATTGACGAACCGGTCGGTGCTGTTGTTGTGGGCGGCATTTTCGTTCTTCTCGATCTCGGCGTGGATCTTGCGGCTGATGGTGAAAATGTCATCCTCCGGCTGGAGAAACACCTTCAGGGAGGTCTCGTCCGGGGTCCCGTCCGCCCTGGTCTTCAGGATGACAAAGCTGAAGCAGAAGTGGTTGCGCTTGTAAATCTTGCGGTTCATGACGAAGTAATTCACCTTGGGGTTTTCCAGCGCGGCCTTGTAATAGGCCGCCACCAAAAGGCTCATATGGGTCACGGTGCGGCCCTCCCGCCGCTTTTTGCGGATATAGGCGCGGACCAGCTCCTCGTCCACATAGTCGTTGGCCCAGTTCTGGGCGTCAAACCGCTTGGGCATGACATACGGCAGCGCCTGCATAACAGGCGTGAGATTCTTGACTTTCGTTCCGTCAGGTCTCATGATCTTCCTCCCTCCGGGGCGGCACCCCTTGATACACACACAAATATAGTGCGAAAGACGACCCTGACGGTTTTCCTTCGCAGCAGGTTCTCCTCCCAAATGCTGGCTCCCGGCTTTTTCGGCAGCCGCATATAGAGCCATTATAGTTAAGAAACCGTAAAATTTCAACCGTTCCGGCGGCAATTTACTATTTTTTCCCATATTGCGCAAAAATCCCGTGGGAGGAAGAACCTCCCACGGGAGTCGGTCAATACAAAAACATGGCGTCACCAAAGGAGAAGAAACGATAGCGCTCCTTTACCGCCGCCTCATAGGCGGCCAGGGTGTGCTCCCTCCCGGCAAAGGCGGAAACCAGCATGATGAGCGTGGATTCCGGCAGGTGGAAATTGGTGACCAGTGCGTCCATCACCTTAAACCGGTAACCGGGATAGATAAAGATATCCGTCCATCCCGCCTTGGCCTCCATATGGCCGTCCTCCGCCGCCCAGGATTCCAGGGTCCTGCAGGAGGTGGTGCCAACGCACACACACCGTCCGCCGGCAGCCTTGGTACGGTTGATGAGGTCCGCCGTCTCCTGGGGGATGGTGCAGAATTCGCTGTGCATCTCGTGCCCCTCAACGGTGTCCTCCTTCACAGGGCGGAAGGTGCCAAGGCCCACATGGAGGGTCACATAGCCGATGCCCACGCCCTTGGCGGCGATCTTTTCCAGAAGCTCCGGGGTAAAGTGAAGTCCCGCCGTGGGAGCGGCGGCACTGCCCACCACCTTGGCGTAAACGGTCTGATAGCGCTCCCGGTCCTGCAGTTCCTCCTTGATATAGGGAGGCAGGGGCATCTTGCCCAGACGCTCCAGGACCTCCAGGAAGATCCCTTCATAGTCAAACCGGACCAGGCGGTTGCCGCCCTTCAGTTCCCCCACCACCTGGGCGGTGAGCTGCCCGTCGCCGAAGGAGAGCTTCGCGCCGGTACGCATTTTGCGGCCGGGACGCACCAGGCACTCCCAGGTCTTGTCTCCCCGGTCGATCAGCAGCAGCACCTCACAGGCGCCGCCTCCGGGAAGCCGCTGGCCCAGGAGCCGGGCGGGCAGAACCCGGGAATCGTTCAAAATCAGGCAGTCGCCGGGATTCAGGTAATCCACAAGCTCGTAAAAATGGTGGTGCTCCACAGCCCCCGTCTTACGGTCAAGGGTCATCAGCCGGGAGGTATCCCGCTGCCGGATGGGGGTCTGAGCGATGAGCTCTTCCGGCAAATCATAGTAAAAATCACTGGTTTTCATGGTACTTCCTATCTTCACTCAATGGTGATACCGGTATAGTAGAATTGGAGGATCTCGTCATAGTCATAGCCAAGCTCCGCCATGGCCTTGGCACCGTACTGGCTCATACCCACATGGTGGCCGCTGCCCGTACCGGTGATGGTGAAGCTGCCGGACTGGTTGGAGGAGGCGGCCTGCTCCTTGAGGGTGGTTTTGCCGGCGGCGGAAAGGACCGAGAAGGATCCGCCCTCCAGGGCGGTGACGGTGCCGCTGCCGGAGATGACGCTCACATTCTGCAGGGTGGTGAGGGTATCTCCCTGGTTATTTACATAATAAACCTGCTTCCGGCTGCCACCGTTGATGTCGAACCGCAGGCTCTTGACGGATTTATTGTAGGTGCTGGAATAAAAGATCGTACGGCAGGTGTCGCCCTTAACGGTTTTGCTTCCGCCGGTCCCCTCAAAGGTAATCTTATACACATTTCCCGTAGGGGTATACTCGGAGACGTACACATTCTTCACCGTGCCCACAGAATAGCCCTTCTGCTTGAGGATATCGCTGAGCTGGGATGCGGTATAGGTGACGGAGTACTTATAATCCGGGATGGCGGTCTTCCCTTCGAAGGGGTCCTCCCGGCCCACAAGATACCCCCGGGCAGAACCCCAGACATACTGGGCGCTTTCGGTGGCGCCGCCGTCGGAGGCGTGGTACACGGCGTCCTGCACCAGTTCACCGCCGTAATAGAGGCACTCCCCCGCCGTCTCTTCCACGGCAAGATCGCTTCTCTCACTGGGATAGAGCACACCGCTGCCCCGGCCGTAATAAACCTGGCAGTCGGTGGTATTGCAGACGTCAAAGCCGTAGGCGGACAGGTGCTTGGTGGTGCGGCTGGCATAGGTCCGGGCGCAGACTGCCTGGGCTTTCAGCGCCTCCACCGGCCAGCTCCCGTTCATCTCATAGGGGATGACGCCCTTGACGTAATCCTCCAGATTCACCACATTGATGACGCAAAGGCTCCCGCCGGTCACACGGGGATAGGAAAAACCGCCGGGATACTTGAAGCCCTTGAACCAGGTGGATGTCCCCTCCTCCCAGTCTTCCTCCATGGGGCGGACACCCAGGTTCAAAACGCCGCTGCAATCGAACTCAAAGAGGATGTCGGTGGTCTTTGTCACCGTGACAAGGACGCCGGTGGAGGTAGAGGAAACGATGCTGTAGTCCCCTTCCAGGTCAATGGCCTTCAGCGCGTCCTCCGCCTCGCCCTGGCTTCCATAGGCGCCGATGCGGAGCACAAATTCACCGTTGATATAAGCGGGATAGCCCCCCCATTCCCGGGCGGCGTCCCGCACCTCCGGGTAATCCGCAAAGCCATTCAATTGGATATGCCACTTCCCCATGGTCCGGTAGCTGCCGGAGGGTGCCTCGGTGGAATAAGTACCGCTGGAATTCATATAAATGGTTCCGGCGGCAGTCATGGAAATGGCGGTCTCCTCCGTTTCCCCCAGGGAGACAAAATCCCGGTCATCATCATAGTAGCCAAACTCATAACCAGCGCCGACGGCGTTTTCCAGGTTCGCAGAAAAAAGGGCGGAGGCGCCGTACCGCAGTCCCACATTCACCGTGTCATTCACCACCGCCGAAGCGGACGCCGCGCTCAGCACGAAAAATGTCACAACAAAAAGCAACATCACCAGCTTCTTTTTCATGGAACCTCCCTATTTGACGGCCTTGACGGCGCGGAAAAATCGTGGTATTATACTTGATAAATACATTTGTCCGCAGTTCGCGCACAATCTTGTATGATCCAATCAAAAGTAGTATATTACAAAAAGGCATTACATTCAACCAAAATCCACGAAAATCGACATTGATTTTCGCACTGCAGGCAGGAGGAAATCGTATGAAACAGTACAAAGTCGGCATCATCGGCGGCACGGGCATGGTAGGCCAGCGCTTCATCACCCTGATGGAAAACCACCCCTGGTTCCAGCTCACCGCCATCGCGGCCAGCAGCCGCAGCGCAGGCAAACCCTATGCGCAGGCCGTTGCGGACCGCTGGGCGCTGGATGTTCCCATGCCGGAGGAGGCCAAGGACATCATCGTTCTGGACGCGGTGGCCGATGCGAAGAAGCTGGCGGAGATGGTGGACTTCTGCTTCTGTGCCGTAGACATGAAGAAAGAGGAGATCCGCGCCCTGGAGGAGACCTACGCCAAGCTGGAATGCCCCATCGTTTCCAACAACTCCGCCCACCGCTGGACGGAGGATGTTCCCATGGTGGTGCCGGAGATCAACGCCGACCACATCCAGATCATCGACGCCCAGCGCAAGCGCCTGGGCACGAAGCGAGGCTTCATCGCCGTCAAGAGCAACTGCTCCCTGCAAAGCTATGTCCCCGCTCTGAATCCCCTGCTCAAATACGGTCTGGACCGTGCCTTGGTGTGCACCTACCAGGCCATTTCCGGCGCGGGCAAGACCTTTGAGCGCTGGCCTGAGATGGTGGATAACTGCATCCCCTTCATCGGCGGCGAGGAGGAAAAGAGCGAGCGGGAGCCCCTTAAGCTCTGGGGCCATGTGGAAGACGGCAAGATCATAAACGCCGAGGGCCCCTCTATCACCGCCCAGTGCTTCCGGGTGGCCTGCCAGGATGGCCACATGGCCGCCGTGTTTATGAAGTTTAAGGACGGCTGCAAGCCCTCCGAAGACCAGATCAAGGCCGACTGGGCCGCCTTCCGGGGTGCCGCCCAAGAGCTGGAGCTGCCCTCCGCCCCCAAGCAGTTCCTACACTATTTTGAGGAGGAAAACCGTCCCCAGACCCGTCTGGACCGGAACCTGGAGCACGGCATGGCCGTTTCCATCGGCCGCCTGCGGCCCGACAGCCAGTATGACTACAAGTTCGTGTGCCTGTCCCACAACACCCTCCGGGGCGCCGCGGGCGGCGCGGTGCTGCTGGCCGAGCTGCTGTGCGCCAAGGGCTACATCCAGCCCAAGTAAAAACGAAGCCTTCACCAAAGAAAGCGGACGCCGAATCGGCGTCCGCTTTTTGCGTCCTATTTTTTGAAAAAGGAGTTGTTTTGCTATGAGGGAACCCATCTTTACAGGCTCTGCCGTGGCGATCGTCACCCCCTTCCGGGGCGGCATGGTGGATCTTCCCGCCTTGGGACGGCTGCTGGACTTCCAGATGGCCGACGGCACCGACGCCGTGGTCGTCTGCGGCACCACCGGGGAAAGCTCCACCATGAGCTATCACGAGCGAATGCGCACCATTGAGTACTGCGTCAACCGCATTGATGGTCAGGTACCCGTCATCGCGGGCAGCGGCTCCAATTCCACGGAAAACGCCGTGGCCCTCTCCCGGGATGCCCGCCGGGCCGGGGCGGACGCGCTGCTGGTGGTGACGCCCTATTACAACAAAGCCACCCAGGCGGGGCTCATCCGCCACTACCAGGTCATCGCCGACGCGGTGGATATTCCCCTTATTCTGTACAACGTCCCCTCCCGCACCGGCGTCAACATCCTGCCGGAAACCTACGCTGCCTTATCCAAGCACCCCAACATCGCCGGGGTGAAGGAGGCCAACGGGGACCTGGGCTCCGTCCAGAGGACGCGCTCCCTCTGCCCGGAGGACTTTACCGTCTGGTCAGGGAACGACGACGACACGGTGCCTATCTGCGCCCTGGGCGGCAAAGGGGTCATTTCCGTGGCCGCCAACCTGCTGCCGGGGCAGATGCATAAGCTGGTACAGCTGTGCCTGAGCAACGACTTTGCCGCCGCCGGAGCGCTGCAGCTCCATCTCAAGGCACTGTGCGACGCCCTCTTCTGCGAGGTGAACCCCATCCCGGTGAAAACCGCGCTGAATCTGATGGGCATGGAGGGGGGCGAGCTGCGCCTGCCCCTCACGCCGCCGTCGGAGGAACATAGGGAGCTGATCCGGCGGACCCTGGTGGAATACGGGCTGCTGGAGGCATAAAACCTCACATGTCCACAACGCACCAGAAAAGTAAGCAAAAGCCTGTACGCATGAAGGCTGCGCCCCTGAAAGGGTGCATTCAAATTGTTCTGCTATACTTCTGCATAGCAAAAAGGCGGGGTTCTCCCCCGCCTTTTTTGCCGGTTTTCTTCTTTATCCCCGGAGCTTTGCCTGTTCCGCCCGGGCAGTATCCGCATAGTCCCCCAGAACCTGTTCCCAAAGACTCTCATCCTCGGGAAGTCCGAAGAAATCATTTTCCCGGAAAAAGTCCGCCCCGGTCCCCCCGGTGGCAAGCACTCCCCCCTCCGTGGAGAGGAGGATGGTGCCGTGTTCCAAATAGCCGTAAACGTCCTGCAAAAAGGCAGAAATGGCAGCCGGGTCAAAATTCCCCTGGAGGGGATCGTAAAAATTGACATCAAACTCCACGCCGTTTTCTTTAAGGATCACCTCTTCCCCAACCTCATTCAGGGAGAAGAGCTGATAGGAGTAGTCGGCGTAGCCCATCCCCATGCCGGGATGGTACCGCAGGAGGTAGTCCTTTCCCTCCGCCCCGCAGGCGAAGATGGCGTTATATCCGGCGTGGGCAAGATGGGCGTCGTCCCCCCAGAGCCATTCTCCGTCCTCCGAAAGGCGCAGCTCATAAAGAAAAACAGAATCCGCCTCATCCGGGTCCCAGACCGTCTCAACCCGGGCGGTTTCCAACACGCCGTCATGGTCGAAGTCATACTCTCCCAGTATCTCCGCAGTCTGGGCAAAGGTCTGGCCCTCCAGCACGCCGGAGTGGTAATCGGGATAGAAGCGGTACTCCCGCACCTCCTCTTCCTCCGACCTCGGGTTCAGCGTAAAGCGGAGACTGCCGGCCTCCATATTTCTTGTGCCCTTGGCCCAGGCCATATCCTCCACAAAGGCATATTCCGGGAAGGAGCCGCCGCCGGGAAGGGTGACATCCACCTCCCTGAAGGTCTCCGTCTCCACCACGGTGATGCTCTCCCAGGCGCGGCCCATGCGGGAGAGGGCTACGTACCTGCCGTCAGGCGACCAGCGTGCGCAGATGCGGTAGCCGCCCAGGCCCTCCCACTTGGCCTCTCCTGTATTTATGTCAACTATCTGGACCCGCTGGGTGGGATAGAGCCCTCCGGAGGTGATGCCCTCGCTATGGCCCCGGAGGCAAATCTCATAATTTCCCCCGGGATCAGAGGTATCCCCATCCAGCGGCACCGTCTCCGCCGGAAATCCCGGTGAAACCGTGGTTTTTTCCTCCGGCTTTGCCTGATGTGCGCAGCCCGCCAGCGCCAGGCAGAGGGCCAGGACCATCCATTTTTTCATGAAACCACCACTCCCGCAGCAAGGTTAAGACCAGTATACAGGAGCTGCATTTTTTATGTCTACTACAAAACGGTAACAAAACGGCAACCAGCTATATATTCGAAGTCCTGTCAATAAAAGCGGTACCCGGCCCTTCCGGCCGGGTACCGCTTATCCGATTTATCAGCCGGTTTCCATTAAAAGATACCGTAATTCAGCGAGTTTTCTCTCCTCCTGTTTTACGGATCCCTGTCCACGGCACAGATTTTTTTATCCCTGCATCCGCGCCAGCATTTCCTCCCGCGCGCCGGAGATATATTCGTCATAGGTGCACATCTTGTCGATGAGCTTGCCGTCCACGAATTCCATGATGCGGTTGGCGATGGTCTGGACGAACTCATGGTCGTGGGAGGAGAACAGCTCCACGCCCTTGAAGTCGATCAGGCCGTTGTTGACAGCGGTGATGGACTCCAGGTCCAAGTGGTTGGTGGGCTGGTCCAGCACCAGCACGTTGGAGCCGAAGAGCATCATGCGGGAGAGCATACAGCGGACCTTCTCGCCGCCGGAGAGGACCTTCACAGGCTTGAACACGTCATCGCCGGAGAAAAGCATCCGGCCCAGGAAGGAGCGCTTGAAGGACTCCGTCATCTCCTCTGCGGTGTTGGCTGTATACTGGCCCAGCCAGTCCAGCAGGTTCAAGTCACAGTCGTTGAAGAAAGCGGAGTTATCCAGGGGGAAGTAGCTGGTGGTGATGGTGGTGCCCCATTTGAAGGTGCCCTCGT
>JAEDEN010000122.1 GCA_016293265.1 Oscillospiraceae bacterium
GCCGCCGGCGAGGTTGCCGGCACCGGCATGTACGGCACCCAGTATCCCACCTGCGGCACCTCCATTGGCGGCGCCCTGTTCTTCGGCAGGATCGCCGGCCGCGCCGTAACCAACCAGGCCCTGCTGTGATCGGGTTGGAACCGGGGAAAAGGAACAAAAATTTTTAAACGATAGAGTAATAGAAGAAGGGAGTAAACAAAAATGCGTTTTGAAGGGAAAGTTGCCATCGTAACAGGCGCCAGCTCCGGCATTGGCCGGGCCACGGCAAAGCTGTTTGCAGAGGAGGGCGCGATGGTCGTTGCTGCGGCCCGCCGCATGAGCCGGCTGGAGGAGCTGCGGGATAAGGTGGCGGAGTCCGGCGCTCCCGGCCGCATCCTGCCGGTAAAGACCGACGTCCGTGACCCTGCCCAGATCGAGGCCATGTTTGACAAGTGCCTGGAGGAGTTCGGTCACCTGGACATTCTGGTGAACAATGCCGGCGTTCTGGACGGTCAGCTCCCCGTGCATCTCACCGATGACGAAGTGTACGACCTGGTCTATGAGACCAACCAGAAGGCCGTGTTCCTCTGCTGCCGGCGGGCGGTGAAGATCTTCCTGGAGCAGGGCACGCCCGCCAATATCGTCAACGTGGCCTCCGCCGCCTCCCTCCGGGGCCTGAAGGGCGGCACCATGTACGTCATGACCAAGCACGCGGTTCTGGGCATCACCCGCAACATTTCCGCTTCTTACTTTGAGCGGGGCATCCGCTGCAACTGCATCGAGCCGGCCAACATCCAGACGGATATCAACAAGGCCTCCAAGGAACTGGGCCTGGGCGTTCTGGAGTGGAAGCTGCGGGCCGGCAACGCCGCCCCCATGCACACCATCACCAAGCCCGGCGAGAAGAAGCCCATCATGGGCAAGGCGAAGGACTGCGCCAACGCCATCGCCTACCTGGCGGACGATGTGGCGGCCCGCTACATCTCCGGCGCGGAGATCAAGGTGGATGCCGGCTGGCTGAATATGTAACACAGACTACTATCTGAAAGGAAGCTTGCAGTATGTCTACCCATTATAAAGATTACTATGGCAATCATTTGCCCTTTGGCCAGTTCCCCCAGTTCGGCGTTCTTTCCAGCGTGAAGGTCCTCATGACGGGCACCAACATTGCCGGCCCCTATGCGGCCAGCATGATGGCGGAAATGGGCGCCCAGGTCATCCAGGTGGAAGCGCCCACCATGCCCTGCCAGACCCGCGGCAACTACGGCTATTCCCAGGATCACCGCAACATGTACTCCCTCACCCTCAACACCCGCACCAAGAGAGGCAAACAGGTGCTTGAAAAGCTGATTGCCTGGGCCGACATCTGGATCGAGTCCGGCCGCCCCGGCGCCTATGCCAAGAGCGGCCTCAGCGACGAGCATATGTGGAAAATCAATGAGAAGCTGGCCATTGTCCACGTCTCCGGCTACGGCCAGTATGGCCCTGACAAGGATAAGGCAGCCTATGACGTATCCGGCCAGGCCATGGGCGGCTACATGTACATGAACGGCACCAGCCCCACCTCCCCTCCGCTGAAGGTAAACCCCTTCCTGTCTGACTATGCCACCGCCTTCAACGCCTGCATCTGCGCCCTGGCCATTCTCACCAATGCCCGGGCCACCGGCAAGGGCGACAGCGTGGATATCTCCCAGTATGAGACCATGTTCCGTATGCTGGGCAGCTACCCTGCAGAATGGTTCAACAAGGGCTATCCCGCCCCCGGTGAGCCTGTGAAGTACCGCACCGGCAACGTAAGCGACATGGCCGCGGGCTTCTCCTTCTATGACTGCAAGGACGGCGGCACCATCTTCATCGGCATGGTGGGCGCGGGCAACACCAAGAAGGGCTATCCCATTGTGGGCCTGCCTACGCCCGGTGACGGCACCGATCCTGACTTCCCCGCCGGCATGACCGGCTCCCTCAAGTCCCTGCCCAGAGGCCAGCGCATTGAGGCCGCCATCACCAAGTTCTGCGCAGAGCGCACCGTGGATGAGGTGGAAGCCATCATGAACAAGGCCGGCATCCCCAACCAGAAGGCCTTCGGCCCTGCGGACATTGAGAAGAGCGCCCAGTTTGCCGCCCGCGAGGACATTGCCACCTGGAAGGACAGCATCTTCGGCGATATGAAGGGCGTGGGTATCACCAACAAGTTCAAGAAGAATCCTGCCCAGATCGTCGCCTCTGCCCCCACCTTTGGTGAGCACAGCCGTGAGATTCTCTCCTTCCTGGGCTACAGCGAGGAAGAGATCGACGATATGTACGCCAAGGGCGAGACGGCCACCATGGACGCGCGGGAGACCGCAGAGCTGTGGCACTTCAAGGATTGGGGCTTCTTCTGGAGGCCGGACCAGGCCCAGCAGCTGGAGCTCTGAGCATAAACGCTTTCCAATCAAATCACCCCAAACAGAAAAGGGAGCGGCAGCAAACCGAAAGGAGCTGCCGCTCCTTCATTCCACCACATAGTCAAAAAACCATGCTGCAAGGAAGGAGAACGCTTTCTCAAGCCTTCCCCTGGAGGGGAAGGTGCCCAGTGCGCACACTGGGCGGATGAGGTGGAAATCCTGCGTTTTTGACGGAAGTTCCTGCTTTTTCCCAGTTTTTACTTGCCACCTCATCAGTCAGCCTGCGGCTGCCAGCTTCCCCTCAAGGGGAAGCCTTTGACTAGCATAAAAAGAACACCGGGGCGCTGCTTTCGCAGGCCCCGGTGGGTTTTTATGCCTTGTTTCTGTTGTTTTGCAAAAGACTCAGATCTTCATGCAGACATCCCATGCGCGCCAGATAACGGTGCGCAGGTTGCCGATGGCCACGCAGTCGCCCACGCGGTAGGCCTTGCTGGTCTTGCCGCCCACGGGGGTGGGAACAAAGCCGATGCCGTTGACCACGTTGTCGCACTCCACCTCGAAGGTGTCGCCGGTCTTGACGTTCTTCACGGTGACGGAGCCGTCCCGGATGGCGGTGACGGTGGACTCCAGATACACGGGCACCTTATGGTACTCCATGGCGTCACGCAGGAAGGAGGTGTTGGCAAGGCAGGTGGCCTGGGCGTTGACCAGGTCGTTGGCGTACTCCACGATGATGGGGTGTTTGCCCTGGAGAATCAGGTCGTAGGCCGCCTCGCAGGAGGACTGGCCGCCGCCGATGAACAGCACCT